>LUZZ01000060.1:9163-14119 GCA_001603845.1 Syntrophobacterales bacterium Delta_01
TTGCCGAACATGAACATGCCCATCAGCGGCGCGATGGCCGGGACGAGGAGCACGATCAGGACGGTGCCGATGAGGGGAAAGAACAGCTTTTCCCGCTTGGATACCGGCCTGAGCTGCCGCATCTTGATGCGGCGCTGCGCCGGGGTGGTGAACAGCCGCATGATGGGCGGCTGTATGAGCGGCACCATCGCCATGTAGGAATAGGCGGCAAGCGCGTTGGCACCCAGCAGGTGGGGGGCCAGTTTGGCGGTGAGGTAAATGGTGGTGGGGCCGTCCGCGCCGCCGATAATCCCCACGGAGGCGGCTTCCTTAAGGCTGAAGCCCAGCAGCAGGGTACCCACGTAGGTCACGAAGACCCCCAACTGGGCCCCGGCCCCGACGATGAGCGTTTTGGGATTGGCGATGAGCGGCCCGAAGTCGGTCATGGCGCCCAGGCCGAGAAAAATGACGCAGGGGATGATCTCCCACTCGACGCCGTATTTGTAGAACGCCCGGATGAGTTCCGGTGTCCCGTGCTCCGTGAATCCCATCAGCGGAGTCAGCGGGAAATTTACCAGAAAGATCCCGAAACCTATCGGCAACAGCAACAGGGGTTCGAATTCTTTGGCGACCGCCAGGTAGAGAAACAAAAAGGCGATGCACAGCATGACCACTACCTTGAGATCCAGGTACGGCACCCCCGTCTGGGTGAACAAGATATTTTGCAGCAGCTCCAGGACATAATCCCAGGTCATCGGAAAGGCTCCTTTAGAGTGGTATGTTCCCGTGTTTTTTGGGAGGATTGGTCTCCCGCTTGGTTCTCAGCATCTTAAGGGCCTGGATGATTTTCGGGCGAGTGTCCGCAGGGTCGATCACCTCATCGATATAGCCCAGTTCGGCTGCCTTGTACGGGTTGGAAAATTTCTCCCGGTATTCTTCGATCAGCCGCTGCTTGGTGGTCTGCGGATCCTTGGAGAGCGAGATTTCGTCGCGGCTGATGATGTTGACCGCGCCTTCGGCCCCCATGACCGCGATTTCCGAGGTGGGATAGGCCAGGATCACATCGCCGCGGATGTGCCTGGAATTCATGACGATGTAGGCCCCCCCGTAAGCCTTGCGGGTGATCACCGTGATGCGGGGAACCGTCGCCTCGCAAAAGGCGTAAATCAGCTTGGCGCCGTGCTTGATGATGCCGCCGTGTTCCTGGTGGACGCCCGGCAAAAACCCCGGCACGTCTTCGTAGACGATCAGCGGGATGTTGAAGGCGTCGCAGAAGCGCACGAACCTCGCTCCCTTGGCCGAGGCGTCTATGTCCAGGCACCCGGCCATGATGGAAGGCTGGTTGGCGATCACCCCCACCGGCATGCCGTCCATGCGGCCGAAGCCGATGACGATGTTTGCGGCCCAGTGCTCCTGGATTTCGAAGAAATAGCCGTGGTCCATATTGGAGCGGATGATTTTGCGTATATCGTAGGGGAGGTTCGGGTTGAGCGGAACGACTTCCCTCAGCGCCTCGTCCCTGCGCGTGGGATCGTCGTCGGAGTCGAGGCGGGGCGGGTCTTCCATGTTGTTTTGCGGAAGAAAGCTCATCATCTCCCGGATTTGCTCCAGGCACGTCTGGTCGTCCGGGGCCGCAAAATGAGCCACACCGCTCTTCGTGTTGTGGGCCATCGCTCCGCCCAGATCCTCCTTGGTCACCACCTCCCGCGTCGTGGCTTTTACCACCTCGGGTCCGGTGATGAACATGTAACTGGTCTTGTCCACCATGAAGATCCAGTCGGTGAGCGCCGGGGAGTAGACGGCGCCTCCCGCCGAAGGACCCATGATGGCCGTGATCTGCGGGATGACCCCCGATGCCATCACGTTAAGAAGGAAAATGTCTCCGTAGCCGGCAAGGCTCATCACCCCTTCCTGGATCCGCGCCCCGCCGGAATCGCAAAGGCCGATGACCGGAGCCCCGACCTTCATGGCGGTCTTCATGATCTTGCAGATCTTTTCGGCGTGAGCCAGCGAAAGAGAACCCCCGAAGACGGTAAAGTCCTGGGCGAAAACAAAAACACGGCGGCCGTGAATCAGGCCGTGCCCGGTCACCACCCCGTCCCCCGCGATGTGGGTGTCCTGCATCTTGAAATCGGTGCAGCGATGCGTTTTGAACCTGTCCATTTCGACGAAGGTTCCCGTATCCATCAGCTTTTCTATGCGTTCCCTGGCGGTGAGCTTGCCGCTTTCATGCTGGCGCTGGATACGCTCAGCTCCGCCTCCCTCCAGGGCCGCCTTGTTCTTCATGTCGAGCTGTTCGACGAGCATTTTAAAATCCGGATCCATCTTTCCTCCCATCCCCCATGGTTAATCCATAACAGTTTGAGGTCCCTGTCACTACGTACTTCCGCGCGAAGACGCAACCGGCCGCCGTCTCCCGGTCGATTTTCCGGCACACTCCAGGCGTAATATGGTCAAAAGATTTTGAAACTTAAGGCAGGCTCCTGTTTTCCTTATCCGGGTGGACACATGACACCCTCTCTCAGCCCACCCTCCCGTTTTGGGCAAAGAAATACATGGAGCATCTCGTGTGATGACCGATTTCCAGGATCGGGTCTCGCACCTGGTCGCATTTCCCCCTTTCAGCCGCTTGATTTTCTGTTTTACAGAGCAAAGGAAAAGACGTAGACACACCGCATGTTTTCGACGGGAAAAATGGACTAAAAAGTCGCAGGCAGGCCGAAAAGACACCTGTGCATTGAGATAAACCGATTGGATACGGCAGGGCCGACCGGCTGTCCGGTTCCATGCCCCCCGAAAAGAGTTTGCCGGGCAAACGAAACATTGGAAAATCCGAAAGAAAGCGATTACAACCCGAGGGCATTATCCCCAAACACGCACAGACGCTAACACCCGGAAAAAACCGTGTCAACAAATAATGTCACCTGGAATCGCCGTCCCGCGTCGTCAAGGAGGGGTTGTTCCCCGTGTCGCGGCCCCGGTTGCTTTCCGGTGTTGCGTTATCTAAATTAGCCCGTAAAATCTCCATAGCGGACAAGAGCGAAAGAGAGCAGAAGCGGCTTGGAAAGCCGGATTGAAGGCCGGTCCGGGCGAAAGTTGCGGCGGGATGCCCGTGATGTCGGCCGGGGTGGATGGGACTGTACCGAAACACGTATAGGAGGCGGGGCTGTGAAGCGTAAAAATTTTCTATGGATACTGCTGGCACTGCTCATTTTATGGACCGCTGCCTGCGAAAGGTTCGGCACGGTGGATATCGGCAAAATAACCGCCGATCCCCGCGAGTATGCCGGCCGTACCGTCGCTGTCCGCGGCCGGGTCAGCGAGGTGTTCAGCCTCATGGTGATCAAGTATTTCGTCGTCGAGGACAAAACGGGCCGGATCGCCGTAATCACGGACCGCCCGCTGCCCAGGCAGGGGACCGAAGTCAAGGTGCGCGGCACGGTGAAAGAAGCCTTTTCCATCGGGGACCAGCAGTTGCTGGTCCTGGTGGAAGAAGAGAAGAAAAACTGACATCCGGATTTTAGTAGGCCGAAATCGGCAGATTTGCCGGCGTTTTTGCTGTCAGAAAACGGGCGGAAACGATGAAAGGCAAGGACTTCACTCCGCTTATCATGTGGTTTTGCCTGCTTGCCGGGATTGTCGCGCTCTCTTTTACACGGTCGGGCCGGATGCCGGGTATCTGGAACGAATATCCTCTCAGCCCGGATACTATATTCATCGGCCTGTATGTTGTATGGATGCTGGTCGAGTCGCGGGTTTCCGGCAAGGACGTGAACACCGGGGGCAAAACGCGATCGGATTCCGCATCCTGCCAGGTATACGGAACGGCGCAGGCGCTCACGTTTCTCACGGCCCTCTGGTTCCCGCCCGTGTGGCGGGGGCCGAACCCCGCTCATTTTTTGGGCATAACCTTTTTCGTCCTCGGCGTCTGTTACCGGCTGTGGGCGGTTCGTACGCTGGGCCGGTTCTATTCGCACCGGGTCCAGACCATGGAAGGGCACCGGATTGTCGATTCCGGACCGTACCGGCGGACAAGGCATCCGGCCTATGCCGGGATGATCCTGGCCAATGCCGGAATAACTCTATACTTTTTCAACCGGGTGACTCTTTGCGTGTTTCTGTTCATGCTGGTGCCGGCAATCCTGTTTCGCATCGCAATAGAGGAAAGAACGCTTTTTCAGATAAGGGAATATTCTGAATTCGCCAAGAAACGAAAGCGGTTGATTCCGAAAGTATGGTGATGGGCCTCTCCGTGTGTTTTGCCCGGACTCCCGGCTAATGGTTTTCCTCTTGGCCCCTGATGCCACGGGGCGGGTTGCCGGTTCGTTGCAGGTGCGGAGGAAAAGATTTTCTGAATGGCCTCGTCTGTGTAAAAATGGTGCATTCATGCGATGCCGGGCGCTTCAAGGCGGGAGGAATCGACAAAAACCCTGAGGCAAAAGGATGCGGATCATGAAAAGGCTGCGGGTCCTGATCGCGAAATTTGGCGAAGGCTATGAGAATGCCCTGCTCAAGCTTGCCCATTCCTGCTGCGAGGCGGGGTTCGAGGTGGTTTACACCGAGTTGAGCGACCCCGAAGAGATCGTAGCGTGCGCCCTCCAGGAAAGCGTCGACCATATCGGGATCACCACCCTGCCGGGAGCCGCGGTCGAAAATTTTGCCAGGCTCTTCGAGGTCATGGAAAAGGCGGACCTTTCCGGTGTCCGGGTTACCGCGGGGGGCTTCTTCTCCGGCGAACAGATCCAGGAGATAAAAGGCATGGGGGTCGCCGATTTCTACCCCGGAAGTTCGATCTACGACAAAATAGATGAATGGCGGGACCAGTACGGCGACGTCGAAGACAGCGGCCGGTGCGCGCAGTTCGAGCCGCCGCCGGCGAGTCCCGGAGCGGTAAATTGAGCCGCGAAGCGGCGTGAGGGGGGAGGCAATGCTGTTGACTTGAGGAGCGACGTTCCATGGACTCCCCTCCCTTGGCGG
>LUZZ01000061.1 GCA_001603845.1 Syntrophobacterales bacterium Delta_01
GTTCGACCGGGGATATGCCGGGTACCTGATCATACCGGCGGACCGGCTCGCCCTGGGGCCGTCCGGGGATGCCGGAATCCGAATGTCCGGCCCGGAAATGAGGCTGGAAGCGCAAGCCGAAAACCGGGGCGCGATCCCGTCCTTTTACGAAGACACCCACAACGAGCTTCTGTACGCCAAGGTGTTCATGGACCGGCTCGATTTGCGCTCCGCGATCCTGGTCAGCTCGCCCTACCACATGCGCAGGATCCACATCATTTCCGAACGGGTATTCGGTCCCGATCGGTACCGGCTTTTCTTCGTCCCCACTCATTTCGAAAAAGTGAGCGGTGCAACGTGGTACTTGAACGGAAAAGAAGCCAAGTGGGTCTCCACGGAATTTGCCAAGATAGTCTGGTTTTATCTCTATAGCACGGTGTTGTCGTAGCGCATGCCCGTCCCGCAGGGGAGACAGCAGGCGCAACCGCATTCCATGATGAACGACGATTCAGGCCAAAAGACGCTCTACCTGAGGATCCTGCGCTCATCCCCGCAGGAAGCCGTCTACCGGGCAAGGCGGGCGCTGACGGCACGGGCGGTGAAGCTGGCCGCGGCCGGCGGAATGACCGTCCCTCGAATTCCACCGGTCGACATGGCGCGGGTCCGGCAGCTCGAAACGCCCCGCTTCGACATCCGGCCGGAAAGCGGTCTCATTGCGCAGATTCTCAACGGGAAGCGATTCCTTCTGCAGGAAGACGGCGCCGAATCGGCAGCGGACCCGCGAATGCTCTGGGAACCGGCGCGGCTTCAGCACCTGACCTATCTCCTGGCCTGCGCGTCCGAACGGCCGGACGACGCCCCCGCCTTGAGGCAAGCCGCCGTCTCGATGGCCCTCCAGTGGCTGGACGGCAACCCGTTTCCGCGCGGGCCGCATTACGCATCCCCCATGGAGTGCGGGCTTCGCATCCCGGTTTTTTTCTACTGCCTCAAGGTTATGGACGATCCGCGGCCGGAGGCCGCCCGAGCGCTTGCCGGCGCCATATACCGGCATGCGTGGTGGGTCGAAAAACGGCTCTCGCTCTATTCTTCCCTGGGAAACCACACCATCTGCGAATGCGTGGGGCTCCTTTTCGCCGGCGCCGTTTTCAGGAACACCGGGGCGGGCCGAAGATGGCTTTCGCGCGGCGTCGAAATTTTGAAGCGGGAGGTCCGCCACCAGGTCCTCGACGACGGGGGACCGGCGGAACAGTCGCTCGCCTACCACCGGTTCGTGCTCGACCTGTACCGGCTGGCGGCGGACTTCATGGAACGAAACGGAATCGAAGGGAGCGCGGCCCTGAAACCGGGACTGCTGTCGGGAGAAAGGTTTCTCGCCGCCTTCGAAGACCGCGCGGGGAACCTGCCGGATATCGGCGACAGCGACGACGGCCACGCCGTGGCCCCCGGGGTGCGCCCCAAAAAAGAAAAAGCGGTGGAAAAAGACCCCGGTGAATACCGGCATTTCCCCGATGCGGGATACACGGTCATCCACACGGATGCCGGCCTGCGGTTTACCTTCGACCACGGCCCGCTGGGCATGCCCCCGCTTTTCAACCACGGCCACGCGGATGCGCTTTCGGTGACCCTGTCCGTATGCGGACGCGACATCCTGGTCGATCCCGGCACCTACCGGTACAACGGCGCTCCCAAGTGGCGAAGCTACTTCAAAAGCACACGGGCGCACAGCACGGTCACCATCGACGGGGCGGACCAAGCCGTGCAGGAAACCGGCTTCATATGGAGCAATCCGTATGAATGCGAACCGGCCGCGTGCGGCACAATCGAAGACGGGTTTTTAATGGAGTCCGTTCACACGGGCTACCGCAGGCTCAACCCGCCCGTGGCGCACCGGCGCTCCATCCTCTTCTCCAACCGGTCGACGTTTACCATCCGGGACACCTTCGAAGGAGAGGGGGCCCACGACTTCGAGCTGAATTTCCATTTTCACCCCGACGTGAAGCTGGTGAGGCAGGGCCGGGGGTGGAGCGCGGAAAACGCCGGCAGCCGCATTTTTATGGGTCTCACCGGCGAGGATGAGTTCCACGAAGTTCGCGGCCTGGAAAGCCCCCTTCTGGGATGGTTTTCCCCCGCCTACGGCGCCAGGGCGGCGAGCAGTGTGCTGACGTGCCGTAAGAAAGGCCATCCGTGCGCCGTCAATTTTCTTACCGTCATCTCTCTCACTCTTCCAACAATTGAACACGTACACTCCGGAAAGGCCGGCGAACTTTGGAAAACAGGGTCCCGATTCTAAATCTGTGGGTGGATCCCGTCACCATGGGACAGGCACTGGATGCCGTGACGGGATTTGTGGAGCGTGGGACGCGCGTGCACTCCATTTTTGCCGTGAATCCCGAAAAGAATTTCTCCGTCCCCAAAGACCCGTCCCTTTATGAATCCTTCAAAAACGCCGACCTGCTCATCCCGGACGGCGTGGGCGTGGTTCTCGCCGCCCGGCTGCTGCACGGCCTCAGGCTGGAGCGGGTGCCGGGAGTGGAACTCATGCACTCCATCTGCGCCCTGTCGGCCCGCAGAGGTTACGGGGTTTTCATCTTCGGCGCCAGGGAAGCGGTCAACGAGGCGGCGGTAAATGCCCTCCGGGAACTCTATCCCGGAATCCGGATCGTTGGCCGGGCCAACGGGTACCTGGGGGAAGAGGCCGAGGCGGGGCTCGTGGAGCGCATCAACCGGTCCGGGGCGCAGGTCCTTTTCCTGGCCCTGGGGTCCCCCAAGCAGGAACGATGGCTTGCCCGCAACGCCGAACAGCTCACCCACATCAGGGTGTGCCAGGGCATCGGCGGCACGCTGGACACCATCGCCGGAACCGTCCGGCGCGCTCCCGACGCCTGGATCCGCCTGGGCCTCGAATGGCTCTACCGGCTGCTCTCCGATCCCCGGCGGCTGAAACGGCAGTCCGTGCTTCCGCTTTTCGCCGCGGCCGTGGCGACCGCCCGGCTCCGGGGGACGAAGCTTCCATGCCGGGGTGCCGGCGGGGAGGGAGCCGGCCTATGAAAGTGGTGCTCGTCGCAGGGGCCCGGCCCAATTTCATGAAGATTGCGCCCATTTACAGGGAAGCCGTGAAGCATGAGGACATCACCTGCAAACTGGTGCACACCGGACAGCATTACGACTACGAAATGTCCCAGACGTTTTTCGACGACCTCGACATCCCCGCACCGCACTATTTTCTGAACGTGGGCTCCGGGTCCCACGCGGTGCAGACCGCCGGGGTGATGACCGGTTTCGAGGCCGTTTGTGAAAAGGAAAAGCCCGATTGCGTCATCGTGGTCGGGGACGTCAATTCGACGCTGGCCTGCGCCATCGTCGCTAAAAAATTATTGATCTCACTCGCCCACGTGGAAGCCGGCCTCAGGAGTTTCGACCCCGCCATGCCTGAAGAAATCAACCGCGTGGTCACGGATTCCATTTCCGACTTCTTTTTCGTGACCGAAAAAAGCGCGGTCGAAAACCTGATGCGCGAAGGGAAACCGGAAAACCGGGTGCATTTCGTCGGACACGTCATGATCGACAACCTGCTGCACCAGCTTGGCCGGGTGGAAAACGGCTACACGCCGCCTCCCGCCCTACGCGCACTCAAGATGAAGCTCGGCCGCTACATTTTCCTGACGCTCCACAGGCCGTCCAACGTGGACCGCAGGGAAAATCTGGCCGAAATAGTCGAGGCGCTCAACCGGATCTCCAAGGAATATCCCATCGCATTCCCCGTGCATCCCAGGACCGGCAAAATGCTGGCGAGCCATGGCATCGTGCTTTCGCCCGATATTTACCCGCTGCCGCCCCTCAGCTTCAAGGAATCCCTGTACCTGTGGAAGGACGCGGTGCTGGTGATGACCGACAGCGGCGGCCTCCAGGAAGAAACGACCGCCCTGGGCGTTCCCTGCATCACGTTGAGGCAAAATACCGAAAGACCGGTCACGCTGCTGGCGGGAACGAACATCCTGGGCGGCACCGAGACCCAATCGATACTGAAGGCATACCGGCAGGGCCTGGGAGCGGTCGGCAAAGCGCACCAGGTCCCTCCGCTGTGGGACGGGCGGGCTTCGGAGAGGATATGGGACATTCTGCGGCGTTCGTTTCCGGGCGGCAACGCTTCTTAGCCGGACGAACCCCATGGGAAACATACCGAGGAGGTAGGCGGGCCATTGGATACAAAAGAGACGTTCTTCAACCGATACCTGCCGCCGGCGACGGTCCCGGCGGAGGCGGCCGTGCTGGCCGCTGCGTACTGCCTGCTGTTTGCGGGCCTGTTTTATTCTTCTTTCAGCTACATGGTATCCATTTGGAAAAGCGATGACTACACGTACTGCTACCTCATCCCGTTCGTAGCGCTCTACGTGGCGTGGGACAGGAAGTCGGAACTGGCCCCCGGTGCCGCGCCGTCCTGGTTCGGCCTCCCGGCGCTCCTGACGGGGATCGCTCTCTACTGGCTGGGAGAACTGGCCGGGGAATACTACACGCTTTTCATGGCCTCATGGCTGGTCGTCGTCGGGCTGTGCTGGCTGCATTTCGGATGGCGAACCGTCCGCAGGCTGGGGTTTGCGTTCATTATTTTGCTCACCGCCTTTCCCCTGCCCAATTTCCTGTACGTTAATCTTTCGGTGCGCCTCCAGCTCATTTCCTCATGGCTCGGCGTGAGCATCCTCCGGTTGTTCGGCTACTCGGCCTACCGGGAAGGCAACATCATCGATATCGCGGTGTGCAAGTTCCAGGTCGTGGACGCCTGCAACGGGTTGCGCTACCTCATCCCGCTCGTGGTCCTGGGGCTCGTGCTGGTGCACTTTTTCAGGGCCGCTTTCTGGAAAAGGGCGCTGCTCTTCCTGTCCACCATCCCTTTGGCCATCCTGCTCAACGGCCTGCGCATCGGGCTGACGGGCATCGCCGCCGATACCTGGGGACCGGCGGTGTCCCAAGGGCTTTCCCATGAGGTTTCCGGCTGGATCGTCTTCGCCGTTTCACTGGTGCTCCTGCTGGGAGAAATGTGGCTCCTGGGAGGCCGGAAGCTGTTCCCGCGCCGGGAGGGGGCGCAGGTCTCCGCCCCTCCGGCAGAAGACGCATCCCGCCAGGACGCCCCCACCGGAGAAGAGAAGGAAACCGGCCGGTTTCCGGGTCTTTTCCACGCCGCGGCCGCCGTTTTGCTGCTGGCCGGCACCCTGGCCCTTTCCCACGGCATCGACTTCCACCAGGAAACGCCCATAAAAAGGTCCTTTTCCGAATTCCCCCTCCACATAGGGCCGTGGGAGGGGAGCCGGCAGAGCCTGGAAAGCGACCTGGTCAAGGTAATGAACATCAGCGACTACATCCTGGCGAATTACCGCGACGGCGACTCCGACATCAACTTCTACGTGGCCTATTACGAAACGCAAAGCAAACACAAATCCATCCACACTCCGGCCACCTGCCTTCCGGGCAACGGATGGGTCTTCACGGATGCCGGAACGGTTTCCGTTCCCGTGCCGGGCTACGGGGACGGCTCCATCACGGTGAGCCGCGCCCAGATGCACAAAAACGACATGAACCAGCTCGTCTACTACTGGTTCCCGCAGCGGGGGCGCATCCTGACCAACCTCTACCAGTTGAAGCTCTACGCGTTCTGGGACGCCCTGACCCGCCGGAGGCTGGACGGCGCCCTCGTGCGGCTCATCACCCCGGTGGGCAAATACGAATCGGTCGAAAAAGCCGAGGAACGGCTTCGCCGATTCGTGCGCCTGGTACTCCCAAAGCTCGACGAGTTCATCCCCGGGAAATGATCCGCCGGCAGCATCAGGCATCCACACCCGGCGGCGGCCGCAGCAGCACTCCGCCGTGTGAAACATCCGCAACCAGCCGACCTTTGAGGCCATGATCTACCTGTCCACACTGCTTCTCTCGACATTTACCACCATCATTCTCATCCCGCTCTTCACGGCGCTTTTCGTCAGGTTCCACGCGCTGGACATGCCCGGTGAGAGAAAAGTGCACTTGACGCCCATCCCCAGGTGCGGCGGCATCGCCATGGCCCTGGGAGCGCTGATCCCCATCCTGCTCTGGCTTCCGCTCCACCGGTTCGAACTCGCCTACCTGGCGGGAGCGGGCCTTCTCGTCCTGACCGGAGTGGTGGACGACCTTCGCGGCATCGGCTACAAAATCAAGTTCGTCGGACAGATCGCCGCCGCGCTCATCATCGTGGTCTTCGGAGACGTCAGCATACGCACGCTGGGAGCGCTTCTGCCCGAAAGCGTCGTCCTTCCCGACTGGGTGGCCGTACCCTTTACCGTATTCGCCGTGGTGGGGATCACCAACGCCGTCAACCTGTCGGACGGCCTCGACGGGCTGGCGGGCGGCATCAGCCTGCTCGCCTTCGCCTGCATCGGGTACCTGGCCTTCCAGGGCCAGGGCATCATCATCGCGCTCATCGCCATCGCGCTGTCCGGGGCGGTTTTCGGGTTCCTGCGATTCAATTCCCATCCGGCCACCCTTTTCATGGGCGATACGGGCTCGCAGCTTCTCGGCTTTTCGGCGGTAAGCCTGGGGATCATGCTCACGCAGGAATACGGCGTCCTGAACAAGATCCTCCCCTTCGTGCTCGTCGGTTTCCCCGTCCTCGACACCATCAGCATCATGGTGGCCCGCATGGCCAAGGGGCAGTCCCCCTTCCTCGCGGACAAGAACCACTACCACCACAAGCTCATGCGCCTGGGGTTCAGCCATAAAGAGGCCGTCATCGTCATCTACCTGCTGCAGGTGCTGCTGGTCACCGGCGCCTTCCTGATGCGGGAACAATCCGAGTGGCTGCTCCTGGGCTTCTATGCCGGCTCCTCCGGCGCCGTGCTCCTGCTGTTCCGCGCGGCGGAACGAACCGGGTGGAGGTGGAAGCGCTACGATATCCTCGACCTCATTTTCACAACCAGGCTGAGGGCCTTACAGGCAAAAAACATCGGGATCAAAGTATCTTTCAGGGCACTCGGAACGTCTTTGCCCGGGCTTTTGCTGCTGAGCTGCTTTGTCCCCGCCGGGATCCCCGTCTACTGCTCCGCGAGCGCTTTTGTGCTTGCCGGAATCGTCATGGCGGCTTGGTTTTTCGGAAGCCCGTGGGTGGGAGCGGCCGCGCTGCGGGTAAGCCTCTATCTTTCGATTCCCTACATCGTCTATTTCAGCGAAATGGACCCCGCCGGCTGGGTGAACGGGCACGTGGTCCTGTTCTACAACCTCTCGTTCGGAGTGGTCGTCCTGTTCATGGTCGCAACCCTCAAGTTCACCAGAAGGAGGAAGGGCTTCCAGACGACGCCCATGGACTACCTGATCCTGTTTGCCGTCATCGTCATGCCCAACCTGCCCGGCATGGAACTTCAGCACTACCACCTGAACGTGATCATCACCAAGATAGTGGTTTTCTTCTTCGGGTTCGAGGTACTCATGGGAGAGCTGCGGGGGCAATTCCGTAAAATCGCCTTGGTCACACTGGGATTTCTTCTGATTATGGGCATCAGAGGGTTCATCTGATGTCCAAAACCTTGCGCGGCGGGGCGGGCGGCGAATCCACCGGAACCCGTGCGGCAATTCAAAGGAAAAACAACCGTTTAGGAGATCGGAATGAGCAAATTTAGGTACCTGGTGCTTGCGATGGTTTTTGCGGCCGGATTGGCCACTATGGGCGCAAACCGCGCCTGGTGCGGCGATGAATATATCATCGCCCCGGCGGATGTCCTGGAGATCAGCATATGGGGGGAACCGGACCTCAAGAGGGAGCAACTGGTGGTGCGCCAGGACGGTAAGATCTCCTTCCCGCTGATCGGGGACATCGAGGTTGCCGGAAAGACCACGGAACAAGTCAAGCAACTGGTCGAAGCCAACATCCTTCCCTACGTCCCGCAGGCAAACGCCACGGTCATCGTTGCCCTTCCCGGAAGCCTGCGCTACTACGTGATCGGCAAGGTGGCCAAACCCGGCATGTACCAGGACGCCGGAAGTATGAGCGTCCTCCAGGCGCTTACGCTCGCCGGAGGCCTCACGCCATTCGCCGACGGGACCCACATCAGGATCATGCGAACGGCCGCCGGCAAGAGCATCTGCCTGCCCTTCAACTACGACCAGGTGAAAAAAGGCAGGAAGCTCGAACAAAATATCGAACTTCAAAGAGGCGACGTGGTGGTCGTGCCGTAGACCCTGCGTTTTCTCGATACCGGATATCGGCCAAACCGGACGGCGGAAACGCCGGGTGCGGGGTTGCCGGCGGGCAGTACCCAAGCGCACATGCCGGTGCATGATCTTCTACCTGAAAGCAAAAAAAGAAGGGCGGGGAACCGCCCTTCTTTTTTTGTCTTTATTCCTCCAAGTGCCTTCTTCCGGGCACCCCGCCCCGGTCGCTCCCTGATGCCGGCCGCACCGGGGCCGCTCAGGCCGCGAGATCCGCTTGCCGTTTTTGCATATGGCTCCTCCAGCGCATCCCGGTGAGCGCAGCCAGCCCCACGCCGAGCATCCAAACGGCGGACGGGATGGGGACTGCGTCCGACCCCGGTTTGTACGGGGGAGAAGGCGGCTCCGGCGGATAATCGGGGCCGGGGGTAACCGGATTGACCGGCACCACGGGACTGACGGGGTAGACCGGCACCACGGGGACAACGGGATAGACAGGAACCACGGGATTGACCGGATAGACCGGGGATACCGGGTTTATCGGCGGAAAGTCATAAATGGGTGCAGAGGAGGCGAGCGATGGATAGTAGAGCCCCGGATATTCCGGCCGGGCCGGCGCGGACAGCGCGCCGGAAAGCCCGTTCCCACCTCGGCGTGCAACTGCCGGATGCCGGCGGTTCGCTTCTTCGATGTAGCGGCCGCTCGGGCGCACCAGCCTTCGCTGCGCCACGCCGGCCGGCTCGTAGGTGTGCCAGGCAACCCCGTCCAGCATGCCCAGGCCGGAATGCCGGCGCTGGAACCGTTCGACCTTCTCCTGTTTGCCGGCACCGCTGTCACGCGCCCCGAACGGGGTCCGTGTGACCAGATCGCGGGAGAAGGCGGCAAACGCCAGCAAAAAGATCAGGAACAGCGCCAGGTAAATGATCGCCGCCCTCTTGCGCTTGTTCATGGTAAAACTTCCCCCGAAGATCGATTCTCATCACCAGCGGGCACGGCACTTCGACTTACCGCCCTTCCGGCAGGCACCCTGCCGGCACAACTTTGCCTCTCCCGGACCGGCTTGCCGGGGATCACTCATCTCAACTGCGGGAATGCCCCCGCACCGGGGGACCGGAACGGACCGGCATGGCGCGGTTTTAGACAACGGCCACGGCACACCTGCCGATGGTTACATATTCGATCCGGCGATACTAAAACTGTTTCATGATACACCGGGCGGGTGCGCGTTACAAGGTCTTTATCCAATAAGATCAATCAATTCATCTAAGTACCCCTCAGACGTTTCCGTAACAAATATTTCACCGGAGCGACATTAACCCGTAACGCTGGTTGAATATTGCTGAGCCCGTTCGACTCCGAATTCACCCATGACCGGCAAAGCACCGCAAAGTGCGGCGGCACCGGCGCAAAGGGAACGGTCGCACGAACCGCAGGGGCTGCTCGACCTATCGGATTACCTATTCATTCAGGGTTTAGACGGCATGTTTGGGCTGGGAAGGAACCGTATTGCACTCGCTCAAAACACTTTTGTTGCTGGCAGGCTCCGTAACAGTGGCGTTTTCGTTTCCAGTGAAATCGATGGCGGCAGACAGGACGATCACCACTTCCATAGAAGTGACGCAGGAATATAACGACAACATTTTTTTCGATAAGGAGAAAAAATCGGACTTCATCATTCGCATCAAACCCAAAGTCCGGGTCTCCAACGATACCGAACGGACTCAGATGAGGTTCGACGCCGCCCTGAACGGCGAAAAGTATCTCAAGAACCCCGGCCTGGACACGGTGCAGGCGGATACGCAATTTTCCGTGTCCCGTGCATGGAGCCCCAGGCTGTCCACCGCTCTCAGGGGTTACTTCCGGCGCGATGAAACGCTGGAAACCGAACTGGAGCTGGCCGGCGTTCCCTCCCTCAGGCAGGAACGCCTTCAATACGGCACCGACCTGTCCGGCACCTACGCGATCACTGAAAAGTGGTCCGTGAAGGCGACTGCCGCAACCGGTCTTACGAACTACCCGGAAGGGCTTCTCCCGGATGTGAAATACATGGAAGGCCAACTGGACCAGTCCTGGCAGTTGACTCCGCGCACCGCGGTCGGGGTGCTTGGAAAATATTCCGTGGCGGACTACGAGGACGCGCCCAAGTCCGCCAGCGTGGAAGACGCCTCCAACAAAACCCTGCTGGGAAACGTTTACTGGCGCCACCAGCACACGGAAAACACGTCCCTGGAGGCAAGCGTGGGCTACCGCTTCACCTGGATCGATCGCATGCGCACATACACCCGGTTCGTGATCACGCCGGTGGGGATCTTCCCGGTCCTGTTCACCGAACCCCAGAGCAGCACCGACGCCGGCCTCATTTTCGGCCTGAGCGCCAAAACGAAATGGTCGGAGAGGGTGTCCGCGTCCCTTTCCGCCGGGCGCGAACAGTACAACGCGGCGGACGCCACCAGCGTCGAGCGCAATTTCATCCGGTCCGCCCTGCAGTACCAGTTTACCGACAGGACGTGGCTCGATTTCGGCCAGGGCTACGACTATACCGTCGAAGACAGCCCTTCGGACCAGGTCAACCATTACGTGAGATCCTCCCTGGCCCTCAACTACAAGCTGACCGAAACCATCGCGGCGCAGATCGGAGGCTCTTACGAGTTCATCATGACGGACAATAACGGGAGCGATTACGATAGAAACCGCTTTCGCACCTGGATTTCACTTTCGACCGAGTGGCCGAGGCTTTTCAGCAACAACTGAGACGGCCGTCCGGTTTCCACGGAAACGGAAAGCCGAACCGGCACACTTTTTTTCCATAAACAGGGGCAGCCATGCAAGAAAACCTGGACCTGACGAAAATAAAGGAAATCGCCCGCAGGCGGAAATGGTGGCTATTGTGCCCTTTTCTCGCCATTACGGCGGCGGCGGCCATCACCTGTCTCGTGCTTCCCAATATTTACAAGTCCACCGCCATCATCCTGATCCGCGACCAGCAGATCCCCACCGCCCTGGTGCCCTCTACCGTCACCACTTTTGCGGAAGAGCGGATTCAGTCCATCAGCCAGGAAGTGATGTCGCGCACCCGGATACTGAAGCTGGTGAACAAGTACGATCTCCTGGAAGACAAAAAAACACGGCTCACGACGGAAGACCTGGTGGACCGGATCCGCAAGCGCATGAGCCTCGAAGCGGTGAACGCCGAGATCCACAAGGAGACGCAAAGCACGCCCATCCTGCTCACCATCGCCTTCGCGCTCTCCTACCAGGATGAAAATCCCAAGAAGGCCCAACTGGTAACCAACGAAATATCCTCCTACTACATGGAAAAAAACGCGGAGGCCCGCGAGAAATCGGCGCGGGGCACCGCCCGGTTCCTGGAAGAGCAGCTCAAGCAGGAGAAAAAGAGAATGGACGAGCTGCGGACCAAGATCGCCGAGTTCCGGGAGGCCCATCTCGAAGAGCTGCCGGATTTCATGGCCGTCAACGTGCAGAAGGCGGAACGGCTCAATGCCAAGATCAGCGACATCAACATGCAGATCCGCTCGCTGGAAGAACAACGGTCCACGATCCGAAACAACATGGCGCTGCTCGATCCCTACTCGGGCGGCGACCATGTCCTGAGCCCGACGGAAAGGCTCCAGCAGGCCAGGCTGGAGCGGGCGCACCTTCTCGGCAAGTATGCCGAAAGCCATCCGGCGGTACAGGCCATCGACCAGGAAATCAAGCTCCTGGAAAAAACCACCGGCAGCAGGGGCACCGGCAGCGAGACCGTGGTGAAGATCAAGGAACTGGAGGCGAAGCTCGCGACCCTGAGGTCCCGTTACGGAGAACGGCATCCGAGCATCCGAGCGACCCTGGCGGAGCTTGAAAAAGTAAAAAAGGAAGCGGCGGCGGAACGGAACGCGGGAGCCGGGAAAAGATCGGCCGAGGCGCTGAAGCCCAACAATCCGGCCTACGTGGGGCTGCAGTCCGACATGGACAAGGCCATGGTGTCCATCACCGCCCTCAAAGCGGAACACAGCCGCCTGGAAGCCCAGAGCAAGGACGTGTACCAGAAAATGCAGGCCATGCCCCAGGTGGCCAAGCAGTCCTCCGAGATGGAAACCGAGTTCCAGATCGCTACCGCCCACTATAACGAGATCGAACAAAAACTCCTTGCCGCGCGCGTCTCCCAGGGCATGGAGGAAGAACAACTGGGCGAGAATTTCGAGATCGTGGAGCCCGCGTTCCTCCCCGAAAAGCCGTTCAAGCCGAACCGGCTGGCCCTGATGATGATCGGGATCGTGCTGGCCGCCGGTGCCGCCATCGGGGCCGCGGGCCTGAGGGAATTCACCGACAGGACCATCCACAACTCCGACACCCTGGCCGGCATCAGCGCCCTGCCGGTACTGTCGGTCATTCCGCCCGTCCTGACGACCGACGACCTGGTCCGGCAAAAGCGCAGAAAAAAGATCATGCTTACCAGCATCCTGGGCACGGTCGTGGGCAGCGTGATCGTATTCCACCTGTTCGTCATGGATCTCTATATCTTCTATGCGAAGCTGGAACGGCTGTTTTTCCGGAAAATACCCTGAGGAGGACCGGCGCGCACAATTGATGTCGTCCGGCTCCACGTATCCCCGGCCGAAAATATCCCGTAAGGAGCGGTAATAGTGAAAGCCTTGCGTATCCTTTTTGGAAAGAAACCCAAACCGAGGGCGGCACGTCTTGAATCAAAGTCGCGGGAACGCCCCCCCGTGGAGCCGGTGTTCCTGCCGCTCGACCCGGAACCCGCGATACGGTTATGCGATGCCGGGCAGGAACCCGCACCGGCGCAAAACACCGGCGCCGCTTTCGAAGCGCCACCGGAACCGGCCGCCCCCGAGCCCGAACCCGGCGTGCGGGACCGCCGGGAACCCGCGCAGAGCGGCGACACCGCTCACAAGGAAAACGGGCGCCGCCGCAAACCGGAAACAGTCCGCCGCATCTCGTTTGCCGGTTTTATCAAAGACTCCATCGCGCGGCTTGGAAACGGGAAAAACCGGCCGGAAGAAGCGGCCGCCTCCCATGCCCCCGAAGAAACGGTCCGGCTGGAGTGCCACTGCCGGCCGGCCTACACCCGCACGCGGGTCCTTTCCGTGTCCCGCGAACACCTCAAGGCCGGCAGGATTGTGGCCATCGACGAGCACGATCCGGTCGCCGACCAGTTCAAGCTCCTGCGCACCCTCGTCTTCCAGCAGACGCGGCCCAGGGGTTGGAATACCATACAGGTGGCGGGATTTTACTCCGGGGACGGCAGCTCCCTGGTCGCGGCAAACCTCGCCGTCAGCATTTGCAAAGACGTCAGGCAGACCTCCCTGCTGGTCGACCTGAACTTCAGGAACCCTTCCATAGAGCGGCTGCTGGACCTGCAATGCGACATCGGCCTCAAGTCGTACTTTCTGGACAATACCGGCATCGAGGCCATCATGGTGAACCCGGCGATCGAAAAACTGACCGTTCTGCCGGCGGGCGGCAAGATCCCCCACGCCCCGGAGCTGATGGGGAGCCCCAAGATGCAGCAGCTCGTAAAAGAACTCAAGGAGCGCTACTCCGACCGGTATATCATTTTCGACACGCCCGCCGTGAGCAGCTACCCGGATGCCCTGGTATTTTCCGAATATGTCGATGCCATCATCCTGGTGGCGCGCGCCGGCCGCACCACCCAGGACAGCGTCAAGGCGACGGTAGAACTGATCCCGCGCGAGAAGATCCTGGGCGTGGTCTTAAACGACTCGAAGGACCCGGAGTAGGGCCTCGCGGCCGGAATGCCGCGTGTTCACGATCCATGGATCGTGTTGTTTCAAACTGCAAAAGGAATCAATGTGTTTCGGAGGTATTTCCATGAAACCCGGATATAGCGGTTGGCACAAGTTCATTGCGATGGTTCCCGTTGTCGCTCTGGTGGCCGTACTGGCGCTCCAGGGCTGCAGCAGCAAAGAAGAAAAGGTCGCCAGTTTCATCGCGAAAGGCGACAAGCTGCTGGCGCAGGGCGAGGTGGACAAAGCGGTGCTCGAATACAAGAACGCCGTGCAGCTCGACCCCAAGAGCCCGGCGGCACGGTACGCCCTGGGCAAGGGCTACGTACAGCAAAAGGAGCCGAGACAAGCCTTCGCCTCGTTCAGGGAAGCCGTCGAACTGGAGCCCGGCTACGATAAGGCAAGGATCGAGATCGCTTTTCTTCTGAGCATATCGGGAGCGGGCCAGGACGCGCTCGACGAACTGGCGAAGATGAAAGACGCCGGGGCCTTCCAGCCCAAATACAGCCTCGTAAAAAGCCGGGCGTTGCTGAATATGAAACGGTTTGCGGACGCCATCACGGAACTTACGATGATCAAAGACGGCGACGCCAACGTCGACGTGCAATCGCTTCTGAGCATCTGTTTCCGCGAGACGCGCGACTTCGCGCGCATGGAACAGGCCGCCGGGAAATGGCGCACCCTCGCTCCCAAGGACCACCGGCCGTACTTTTTCCTGGCCAGGTATGCCGCCAACCGGGGCGACCGGGACAGGGTCCTGCAGGAACTCGACAACATGGTCGCCGCCAACCCCGGAGACTCTCAATATAAGCTCCTTCGGGCCGCCGCCCTGGAGGATTTCGGCTTCATGGAAGACGCCAAAGCCGCTTTCCAGCAGCTCCCGCACGAAGTGGAAATGCTGCGGGCACAGGCAGGCTTCTGGCAAAGGAGGAAGGATGCCGACAAGGCGCAAAAAGTGCTGGAAGAAATCCTGACCATGGCGCCAAACGACGTCGAGGCGCTGCTCCAGCTCTCCCACGTGCTGATGACCAAGGGCGACATGAACGGGGCGCTGAGCCGGCTGGACGGGGCGCTCAAACGCGAACTCATAGAACCCGACCGCGAGAAGCTCATGCTGGCCAAGGCGTCCCTCAAGGCGGCCACGAACGACTTCGACGAGGCGCACGCCCTGTGCTCGGAAGTCCTGAAGCGGAACCAGGGCAACATGGATGCCCATCGCCTGCTGGGGGAACTCGACCTGAGGACCGGCAAAACGGAGGACGCGGAACTGCACCTGAGCCAGGTGGCCGTGGCCCGCCCCAAAGATGCAGCCGCCCAGATCATGCTGGCACGAACACAACAGCTCAACAAGAAGGAATCCCTGGCCCTGGATACGCTCCGAAACGCCCTCCGGGCCAACACGGAGAGCATGGAACTCAGGATGGAGCTGGTGAACTATTATATCGGCCAGAAGGACTACGACCAGGCCCTCAAGCAACTGGACCAGGGGCTGGAACTCAAGCCCGGCGAACCCACGCTTCTCAACCGGCGGGGCGACGTCTACGCTTTGAAGAAAGACTATAAGAACGCGGAAAAGAATTACCGGGAAATCATCCGGGTAAATCCCAAATCCCCGGCGGGGTACCTGAAGCTCGGGCAGTTCATGCTCGGAACCTCCAGGCCCGATGAAGCCATAGAGGCCTTCGGGCACGCCCTTCATGCCGACGACGCATGGCATTTGGCCCTGCCGGGCCTTTTGAGCGCTTTTCTTCTCAAAAAGGACGACAAATCGGCCCTCGCCGCCGTGGAAGTCGAAGCCCGCAAAAGGCCGCAGTCTCCCATAGTTCATTATTACCTGGCCCAGGTGTATATCAAGACCGGGGCCTTCGACAAGGCGGAAGCCCCTCTTCTCAAGGCCATACAACTCGCCCCCGAATGGATCGATCCCTACCGGGCACTGACCGATCTATATGCATCGAAGGGTAAGACCAAAGAGGCCCAGAAGAAGCTCGAAGAACTCCATAAGAAAAACCCCACTGCGGCCGCTACGATTACTCTTGCCGTTTTTTATGAACAACAGTCGAAAACCAAGGAAGCCGATCTTCTCTACAACGAACTGCTGGAGAAATCGAACCGGGTACCCAGCATGTTGAACGATATCGCCTTCCTGCTCGCCGAACACCGAAAGGATCCCCAGACCCTCAAGAAGGCAGCCGACATGGCGGCTCAGGCCCTTGCCCGGCAGCCGGAAAACCCGGCATACCTCGATACGCTGGCCTGGATTTCCTATAAGCAGGGAAAACTCGATGAAGCATGGACCAAGCTGAAAGAAGCCCTGCTGCGACATCCCGATGCCGCCTCGGTCAATTTGCACGCCGCCGTCGTGGCGCATGCCCGCGGTGAAACGGAACTGGCGAAGCAGTACCTGGACAAGGCGCTGAACCAGGAGGCGGATCCTTACTCTCACAGGAAAGCTTTGTCGCTCGCAAAGGAATGGAAAAGCTGAACGCGATGAAAAAAGGGGGCCCCGTGCGTGACGGGGCTCTCTCTATTTGGACTACAATTGCCGAGGATCCAATTTATTATGTTGTCAATTCAGGGCTTTCCAGAAGAAAAAGGTCTCAAACCGCAGCACGTGAAGAGGCTCAAGCAGCTCATCGACACCATGGTCGGCCTCATCGAGAACCAGTTTACCGGCTCGCTCAAGATCAATTTCAGCCAGGGCAGCATCGGACGGGTAGAAAAGTTTGAAGAGATTCTGAAAAAATGATTCGGCAAACCAGATATGAAAGATCCCCGGAGACTTACCTCATTGACACGGACGCCTATCCGCGGACGCTGCTCCAGGAAGAGCACCCGGCCCCGGAAACGGGTCAATTCGCTTCGTACACAACGTCATAAATAACTACCCGAAGGACCTCAATTCCTGCAGGGCCAGCACGGCCTTCTTTGTATCCGCCGCGTCCCCGCCGGACGGCGGGCGCGATGATACCGTGTCCCGCCCTGCTCAACCACTACTGACGCCGCATAAAAATACTCACTCCGTTGTTGATGCCTTTCATTTACGCTGCCTGGACCTCCACCCGACCAACCCGGCCAATGACGTGCCCAGCAGCCATACAACACCGGGAACCGGAACGGGACTGGCTCCGCCGACATATCCTCCGGCCTCGTTATTTGCTGAAGTGCCGTCCCAAACGTATATGTGGCTCGCCGCCAGATTATCCCCGGCGTTCAAGGCCAAGACTCCGGATGCCGTTGTCCAGGTTCCCGAAATATTCTCCAGTTTGAAGCTGATCTGGGTAGCCGAGTGTCTAAATCCGTCGAAGGAATTTATGGTCAGGTTGAATTTCCCGAACCCGTCCACTTGTTTGGGTTTGTTCACATTAATCGAATATGAATAACTGCCTGGAGTAAATCCTGAAAAAGTGTTCGTTCCGATGATATCGCAGACGGTAAACGAGCCGGCATTTACATTGGCGGCAAAGCTGGCGCCATCTCCCATGAGGTAGTAGTATCCGCCGCTCGAAAGGCCCTGAACCGTAACGACCGCGTGCGTAGCGTCATTGAGATCGATTGCCACCTGTACATACGGCCCCGAATAACCGGAAAAGTTGGCGTCGAACAGATCAAGAACATAGCTTGCCGATGCGGGCATGGCGAAAAAGATCAAAAAAACCGGCAAAAAAAGCAAAATCGCTAGCCTTTTCATGTCTCCTCCATCTCGCAGTTGTGAGAATTGCGGTTTCGGGGCTTCGCCTCACAACAGTGCGTCCGAAGTCGTTGGTGCTCCCCCATGCGCTCTGGATCGTATTCCTTGCGCTGAAAACAAAACGGCCGAATTCCCTTTGCAGGCAACCCGGCTGTCTTCTAAAGACCCGCGGCTTTCCGTCCCCACCTCACGATGGGTTTGGCTTTGTCCACAAAATCCCGGTGGTATCAGTCCCGGTAAAACCTTTACGGCGTGCATCAAAAAGACAAAACCCGGCCAAAGCTGGACGCTCGCGGCCGGGCTTTCTGGTTCCCCCGAACAGGGACAGCAAAGTTCCCTTACATGCGACCCTATTATACTGAAAAAGTTACGGCATCATGGCGAAAATGTGTCAATTGGCAGTCGGTTCACTTTCTTGCTGCATTCATAATACAAAATAAAGTATTTGATATTATACGAGATATTCCGCTATTCCCTGCCTCTTGAATATTCACTGAG
>LUZZ01000433.1 GCA_001603845.1 Syntrophobacterales bacterium Delta_01
AATCATTACAAAAATTTGAAAATAATATTAAGAAAAACTTTTTCCTGCCGATTGTTAGTTCTGAATTACACAATCTCAAAATCGCGGTTTAGCAATCTGTTTTACGAGCATTTGAACCTCACATTGATCTGCATGCTGGTAAGCCTTACACCCAACGCGCCGGAAGGGGAACAGGAGACATGCTCAAGATTCGGATTATAATCACCACCGTCGTCTTTTTTGCCGTGGCTCTGCTGTGGAACCAATACGGCATCGAAGCCGCGCCCCAAAACCAATCCACCTACGTCGGTTCCGAACAATGCAAAAGCTGTCATGAACAGGAATATTCCAGCTTCCAAAAGAACGCCAAAAAAGCGCATTCATACGACAGCATCACCGTGATGAGGAAGGGACTGACGGAAGCAGAATTCGAAATGTGCTTCGAATGCCACACCACCGGGTACAAAAAACCGGGTGGATTCCGTTCGGAGCAGGAAACCCCCCATCTCAAGGAAGCGGGCTGCGAGGTCTGCCACGGTCCCGGAAGCGTCCATGCTGAAACCGGGGACCCCGGCGACATCAAGGGCAAGCTGACGTTCAAGGACTGTGAGGCCTGTCACAGCTCCGAAAGGGTGGCCGCTTTCAAATACAAACCGATGGTCTACGGGGGGGCCCACTGATGAAAAGCTTGAACCTCGGTTTACAGGGAAAGGTGACCGTCGCCATTGCCGCCCTGGTTGCGGTGGTTTTGGCATCTTTGTTTTCCTTTAACATTTACACGCAACAAAATTTTCTGAGACAGCAGTTCCAGGCGTCCACGGCCGACCTGGCCGAAGCGGTCTACAACGCCATTCTTTTCCCGATGACCGTAAACGACACCGATACCATACGGCAGCAGATGAGCGATTTCGGGAAGAATCCCCAGGCGCTCCAGGTGCTGGTCTTCGGGTTCGACAAGAAGATCACTTACGCTTCCGAAAAGGACAAAGCCGCCACGGACCTCACCGGGCTCATCAGTTCGCCCGAACTGGGCGAAGCGGTGAACCAACTGATCAAGGACGGCAAGACCGGGGAAGAGAGCTACGAGGACCGGCTCAAAACCAACCGTTGCGTGACCGTCGTGCGGCCCCTGCTCAACGAGGCCCGCTGCCATCACTGCCACGGCACGAGCCGCAGCGTCCTGGGCGGGGTGATGGTCAAACAGAACAGCGAGGAGCTGTACAGGGACCTGGCATCGCTCAGGAACAAAAGTATCCTGTGGGGGCTGGTGGGCGGACTGGCCATCATACTGTCGCTGTCCTTCATGATTTCCCGGCTGGCCACCACGCCGCTGCGGCGCATCGCCGACGGGCTGCTCCATGTGGGGGAGCGGGCGGCCGCTTCCGCCAACCATCTCCTGGACGCCAGCCAGCAGCTTGCCAAGGGTGCTTCGGAACAGGCGGCGGCCATCGAGGAGACGTCCCAGTCGCTCGAAGAGATGTCCTCCATGACCCGTCAGAACGCCGACAGCGCCAACCAGGCCAATGAACTGCGCAAACAGATGGGCGGCATGCTCCAGGAGGCGGACCGGTCCATGGCCGACCTGGCGCAGGCCATGAACGAGATCGCCACGGCAAGCTCCGAGACTCAAAAGATCATCAAGACCATCGACGAAATCGCCTTCCAGACGAACCTGCTGGCCCTCAACGCCGCGGTGGAGGCAGCCCGCGCCGGGGAAGCGGGCGCCGGCTTCGCGGTAGTGGCCGACGAGGTGCGCAATTTAGCCATGCGCGCCGCGGAAGCGGCACGGAACACCAATACGCTGATCGAGGGGACGGCCGCGCGGATACAGCGAGGAAGCGACCTGGCCATCGCAACCAGCCGGACTTTCGCATCGGCGAGTTCCGCTTCGCTAAAAGTGGGCGAACTGATCGCCGAAATCGCATCGGCTTCCAACGAACAGGCGCAGGGAATCGAGCAGATCAACACGGCGGTCGGCGAAATGGACAAGGTGGTCCAGCAGAATGCGGCCAACGCGGAAGAATCGACATCGGCTTCGGACGAAACGAGTGTCCAGGCGCAGCAAGTGCGAGGATACGCGCACGAGCTCATGGCGCTCATGAACGGCGACAACGGGCGGGACCCGGCAGGTTCCGTAAAGCCGGATCACCCGCCCGCACCGGGAAAAGCTAAAGCCGGCGTTCCGGCGGGAGTTCCGGGAACCGCCCCCAAGGCCTGTGCCGAGACAAACCGTTTCGAGTCATGGAACCCGGGGCCGCGTTTCCAGAACGAGGTGTCTCCAAACGCCGCGAAGGTTGGCTCTTCTCCGCCGCCCAGCCCGTTTTGACGCCGCCGCCGCACACCCGGAAAATCATTCGGGCGGCAACATCCGCAATCCCGAAGAGGCTGGTTGCACCCGCCTCTTCGGGATACCGCCCCAAGGCCGGCTGTTCCCGGCATCTCAGCGGCAGTGGCTGCGCGGGCTTTCTCCCCGCCTGATGCGGTTTTCCGGGACCTAATCTCCGTGCGGCCCGTGCTGCTGCCTCATCTCTCGCTGGTCGCCTCCGCGAGGCGCCTCTCTTTGCCGTGGGGACTCCTGCCGGCGCCCGCCTTGTCCCTGACGCGGCCTCTCGCCTTCGATTCGCCCAACGCGCCCTGCCTGGCCCTGCCGGTTCGTCCGTCCCTGGTACGGAACCATTTGCTGCCCGGAGCGCACTCCCTGCTGCCGGTTGCGCAAGGACCGGTCTCCCGATCCCTGGACCGCCTGCCGGTCCCGCCCCTGCCGCACAGCGCCGGACTGTGACGGTCTGCGCAGGTTTTGCTGCCTCAGCCGCTCCTGGCTTCGCTGCGGCTGTTCCCGGTTTTGCAGCCGCTGTCGGCGCTGCTGCTCCACGGCCCCCGTGCTTCGGCCCTGCCGGCTCATCTCGCGCGTGCCGGTCTGTCGCCCCTGGCGGAGCTGCTGTTCGCGGATCTGGCGCCGTCTTTCGGCGGTAGGCGGAGGAATTCTCCGCGTGCCCCTCAGCGCCGGTTGTCCGCCCGCTCCGCCGGCGGAACCGCCGGAGCGCACCCTTGTTCCCGGAACGCCGGCCCCCCCGGCACCGGGACGCCCGCGCAGCCCCTCCCGCTGCAGCGAACCGGCGGCGGAAGGTCTTCCTCTCGTTTTGATTTCCCTCTGCCTGAACCTCAGTTCGCTTCCGGGCGCATGGACCTGTCCCGCGGGGACCATCCGGCCGGTGAGCCGCGGAGCCTGCAGGCGCGCCGCCTGCGGTCCGGTCATCAGTCTGCCGCGCCCGATCCGGGCGGCTTCGCCGCGAATCGCCGCCGCCGACAGCCTTCCCGCCTGCCGGCTGGCAAAAGCCCTGTTGCGGTCGATCCTTCCCACGACCCCGTAGTGGGGTTTGAAGGCGATCCGGGCGAGGTTGGTGCTATAGATATACCGGCTGCGCATGGTGCTGTAGTTGGCGATCACCGCGTTGCTCACCACCGGAGCGGCCCGGAAGTCGCGTACGATCACCGCGCGGTTGAAGGAGGCGATCCTCACGCCGTAGTAGCTGTTCACACTGTAGAAGGCCCGCTGGGGCACGATCACCGCATGGCTTACGAAGGCCAGCCCGGCCAGGTTGATGCTCAGGGCCGCCAGATCGACCGCACCCACGAAAACCGAAGCCGGCCCCCAGTAGCGGTGCGAGTAGTACACTTCGGCGGGGGCCAGCGGCACCCATCCGATATCCACACCGGAATGAATCCAGGCCACGCGGCCCGGGTACCAGCAGGCGCAGCCGCCGATGTAGCCGATCCGCGCCCTCACCGGAGGCGCCCAGTACCAGCCGCCGTTTACGAAGATCCAGTTGCCGTAGTGGTGCGTTACGTAGCCGTAGGGCTCTTCCGGAATCCAGCAGTTGTCCTCGTGATACACCGTCCAGCGCCCCACCGTGAAGGGCCGCCAGTCGGGCGCCACATTCGGGCGCCACAGGGGCCGGGACTCCCCTTCGTAGTTGACCCGTTCCCATCTGCCGTTTTCCTCGAATTCGTAGGAGTCGTCCTGAAGTTCCGGCGGGAGAAACTCCACCGATTCGCCCCTCACCTGCACCCTCTGGGTCCACAGCTCCTCTCGTTTCAGGTTCCATTCGTCCCAGTCGGCATCGACGTTCCCGTCCCCTTTCACCGCTTGTTTGCCGTCCGATATGATGGACGGGCCGCCCGCCGTGACGGTGTACTTGCCCTGGCCGCCTTCCAGGATGAAATCGACCGTGCCGTCCAGGCATATGATTTCCGCCGATCCATCGCCCACATACAGGTCGAATGCCGTGCCGGGCTGGGACAGTGCGTATCCGAAGGGGGTCGTCACCTTGACCACCGCGTTCTGGCTTTTATTGTAAAACCTGGATATACCGGCCGCGACGTCGATTTCGGTGGCGTCCTCGCGCAGCGCGATCAACTGGATCTGCGTGTCCGCTCCCACGCGCGCCCAGGTGCCGTTGGGCAGCTTGAATTCCGCCTTCCCCGCTTCGTTGGAATAAAGCGCGTCATCGAGGCCGAACGGGGCGTCCTTGACCGTGGCCACCCAGTCTTTTTCGGCAAAAACGTACCGGAGAAGCTGCCCCTCGATGTACGTGATGCGGCCCACCAGGGTGGGTTTTCCCGACGGTTTGTCCCCGGCGCGCGCCTCCGTGGCGCATGCCATGCACAGGACCAGCCCGAGAATGACAATATTGAGATATCTCATACAACCTCCCTCGATCATCGATATGGAACCGCCGGCTTCTTCCCGCCCGTGCCGCCGTTTCGCGCCCAGTACCGGCCCGGTCCTCTCCGGGACTTATCATCCGGTTTCGGGCAAGGATCTCCCCCGGTGCGTGGGACAGCACTGACTGTTCAGGACGAACGGGGTCCCGAAAAAGTCTATGCGCAAATGGAGGTGAAAAGCAAAAAATATAATTTAGCACTGGATTCCGGCCCGCAAAGGCCAGGCGAAAGCGGCCGCTGCCCACGCCCCGCGGACGTCGCGGCACCCGGCCGCCACGGATGGAAACATCACCGGATATCCGCCCGGCAGTTGCACTTTGTCCGCAATAAGCGCGCCCCCGCCGGCCCGGCCGGGAAAGGGGGCGGCGGCTTTTCCACGCATTGTAATATTTCCCGATTCGCAGTATAACGCCTTGAAAGTGTACGGCGGCCCAGTGGGAAGCCCGAGTCCGGTTCCAGGAACAAAGATCCATTTGCTTTTTGAAAGGAAATTCATGCGAAGAGAAGTCTTCTTCGGCGTGGCGCTGGTATTTTTTTTCATTTTCATGATTGCCGCCGGCCCAGGTGAGGGCCAGGCGAAAAAATCGAGGCCCGGCGCGGCTAGAAGTACGCACCAATCCACCGCAAAACAGCCCGGTTCCCAGTCGCCCGGCGCGACGGCGCAGGCGACCGATCTTTCTCCCGGCCAGATCAACGCACGTTCCGCGATCCTGATGGAAGTCTCCACCGGAATGGTGCTGTTCGAACAGAACGCGGACGAACCCATCGAACCCGCCTCCTTCACCAAGATCGCCACCCTCTACCTGGTGTTCGAAGCGCTCAAGCAGGGCCGCATCCACATGAACGACGAGGTCTGGATCAGCGAAGCGGCCTGGCGCACCGGGGGGTCCAAAATGTTTGTGGCCGTGCACACCAAGGTGTCGCTGGAAGACCTCATAAAGGGCGTGGCGGTCGATTCCGGAAACGATGCCTGTGTCGCCCTGGCCGAGCACCTGAGCGGCAGTACGGATACGTTCGTGGACGCCATGAACCGCAAGGCCGCCGAACTGGGAATGACCGGCACTCATTTCGAGAATCCTCACGGGCTTCCCGTGGACGGCCAGATCACCACCGCGAGGGACATGGCCCTGCTCGATACCGCGTACCTGAAAAGATTTCCCGAGTCTCTCCGGTTCCATTCGATGAAGGAATTTGCCTATAACAACATCGTCCAATACAACCGCAATCACCTGCTGCTCAAGGATTCCAGGATCGACGGCCTGAAGACGGGCTACGTGTCCGCCGCCGGCTACCACCTCTCCGGCACTTCGGAACGCAACGGCATGAGGCTGGTGGCGGTGGTGATGGGAGCGGCCAACCCGGCCACCCGCGAGCGCGAGGTGTTGAAGCTCTTAAACTTCGGTTTTCGCAACTTTGCTCTCGTCCAGCCCTTCAAGGACGGCCAGGCGGTCGCCACCGCCAAGGTCCTGAAGGGGAAAAAGGACGAGATCCCGGTCTATCCGGCCGACAAGCCCACGTTTCTCATCCCCCAGAGCCAGAAAAACCTCCTCAAGTGGGAGGTACACATCACGCCCGACCTTACCGCCCCGGTGAAAGCCAACCAGGTGGTGGGCGAACTGGTGTTCACCGTGGCCGACCAGCCCAAACGCACCGTTTCGCTCCTGAGCGGCGAAGACGTCGCCGTGGCCGGCTGGGTCAAGCGCGGCTGGCAGCTCGTTTCGGGCCTCGCCTTCCGGCTGGACTGGAAGTGGCTGAGCGCCATCCTGGGAGTCATCGCGGCCATCGCCATCACGCTGATACTGGCTTCCGGACGGAGGCGCAAAAAGAGCTTCTGAAGGCCTATCTGCAAAGAAACCTGCTTCTTCTCCGGAAGTCCGTCGGATGATGGGGGCACCGCATCGCCTGTGCCCACCACCTGTTCCGCGGCGTTGACGGACGGTGGGCACGATGGAAGGGGTTGTTGCCCAAAGGCGGTTCGCATCCTCGTACCCACGCCCCGGCATGGAGAGGAAGCCAAACCCGGGACTTTATAAGCTAACGTAACGCCTCCAAAATCGTCATTCCCGCAGAGTATTCCGGCGTCTTTCTGTTGGTGCCCAAGCTGGAGATCAGGAACCAGCGGCAATCCCAGGATGTGGGCGGGCACGATGGAACCGTGCCCATCTCACATCTGGCTATGGATAAGTTCTAAAGGAAGGAACCGGCACGGGCCGGCCTGGGCCGTCGAAATACCTCAGTCCACCCACCTGTTGAGCAGTTTGCGGCGAATGAGTTCTTCGCCCAGCAACCCGGATGACGAGAGCTGGTCCCGCACGGCCTGGTTGATGTCGATGGCGTAGCCTCCGATCTGGAGCCGCAGGTCCCCGCCCACGGTCATCAGGTGCCCGCGATGGTCATGGATCTCCACCTGGCCCGAATTATTGTAGAAGCGCGCCGCCTGGACGGCTTGCGGCCCGAGACATGCCGTGATCACTTTGGGGTCCCGGATGCGTTTGAGGTCCTTGAGGTGCGCGTATAGTCCGTCCAGCTTCTTTTGAACCAGTTTTTCGTTTTTCTCCCCGTCGGGTCCTTCGACAAGAGCGGAGAGTCCTTTCAGATGTTCTTTCAAAACCTTGTAATCGTCCATGATATCGCTGCCTCATGCGTTTCCCGTTGATCGCGCCCGCCCGGGGCCGCCCGCGATGCGATTGCTTTCGCAGTTCGGGGTTCATGATAGGATATTCGGCCCGGTCTGTAAACGCCGCGATGCGGGCGGCGATGGACACGGAATTTCCAAGCGCCGGGGTCTTTCGGCCGGGCCGCATGGGGGCTCGCGGCCTTTTTGTTTTGGCCTCCTCTACGGGAATGGCATAGATGTTAAAATTCTGGACCGGTTCCTTTGCCGGCGCCGAAAATCCGCATCGGAGAAAAAGCGGGCTGACGAATAATGGTCTGAATATTGGACTTGTTATTCGCAGGTGTGTATAATTGTTCGTGAGGTACTCATGACTTTGGCCACGGCCTGAATTCTTCTCCTCTTTCCCGCATGACCGGCGTACGCTTTTTGGTACGCTTTTTTCCTGCTTCTGGCTTCGTATGGGTGTGTTTCCGCTGGCCTGTTAGAGCCATAACCTCTTTGGTTTCCCGATCGAATCAGCTTTTTCTCCATCCGGCGGCATCCGGTGCCCGTTCCGTCAGTGCAGGGCTTTACCCGAACGGCGCACGGGGCCGGGACGTCTGCACGGGCAAAGCGGCCTGTGGACCGGTTCGGAGAAAAAAGTTACGATATATTAGGGGAAACGGTTTCCGACAACACCCAAACCTGTCGGCATTCAAGGTATAACCAGGATCGCCCGGCGCCAGCCGGGGAGACCGCGGACACCATTGGGGAGGCATTATGAGTAAGAGCCACGGTAACGGGCCGGTAAACGGCTCCGTTATGGTCGTAGGCGGTGGAATAGCCGGAATGCAGGCGGCGCTGGATGCCGCCAATTCCGGTTTTTATGTTTACGTGGTGGAAAAGTCGCCCTCCATCGGCGGGGTCATGGCGCAGCTCGACAAGACCTTTCCCACCAACGACTGCTCGATGTGAATTATCGCTCCCAAGCTGGTCGAGGTCGGCCGGCACCCAAACATCACGATACTGACGATGACGGAAGTGGAGGAGCTGAACGGCACGGCCGGGAATTTTTCGGCCAGGCTTCGCGAGCGGCCGCGACACGTAGACGTGGAAAAATGTATCGCTTGCGGACTCTGTGCGGAAAAATGCCCCCGGAAGGTGGACAGTGAATTCAACGAAGGCCTTGGAAAGCGCAAAGCCATCTACCTGCCCTATCCGCAGGCCGTGCCCCTAAAGTATGCGATAGACAGCGACCATTGCATCTATTTCGAGAAGGGCAAATGCCGCGCCTGCGAAAAGCTCTGCCCGGCGGGCGCCATCATGCTGGACCAGAAGGAAAAGGTCTACGACCTGGAGGTCGGTTCGGTGATCCTGGCCCCCGGCTTCAGGAC
>LUZZ01000434.1 GCA_001603845.1 Syntrophobacterales bacterium Delta_01
GCTCTGAGCCGCCGGTGTAAGTGTCCACAGGCATCCAGTAGTTGTATTGGGCAGGGTCAAAGGGACCCTCGGTGAAATCGGGGCTGAGGTAGCGCAGATGATACCAACTGGAGCACATGAAGGTGTCCATGGTGTCGGTTTCGCGTTCAGCCGCACCGCCGCAGACGGGGCAGGTGGTGAAGCGCCAGGTAGGGTGGAGCTTGAGCGGGCTTTCGCCAGTGGGGCGCCATTCCACGTCATCAGGCAGAAGCACGGGCAGCTGATCTTCTGGCACAGGGACTGTGCCGCAAGTGGGGCAGTAAATCATCGGGATCGGAGCACCCCAATAGCGCTGGCGGCTGATGAGCCAGTCATGCAGGCGGTAGCTGGTAGTGCCGCAACCAAACCCATGCTCTTCAGCGTAGTGAATGGCTGCAGCCATAGATTCCGATTCGGGGGTGCCGGTGAGTGGACCGGAATTAATCATCGAGCCGTGAGCCTCCACTGCCGCGGTCATTTCCTGCGGATCGAGCAACTGCTCTCCTTCGGGGTGGATAACGACCCGTACCGGCAGATTAAACTGGCGAGCGAATTCAAAATCGCGTTGATCGTGGGCTGGAACAGCCATCACCGCGCCGGTGCCGTAGCCCATCAGCACATAATCCGCGATCCAGATCGGGATGTGCTGACCGGAGGCAGGGTTGACGGCATAGCCGCCTGTGAAGACGCCGGTTTTTTCGCGCGTGACTGACTCGCGCTGGATGTCCGATTGGCGCTTGGCTTGCTCCTGATAGGCGCGGACCTCGTCCTGCTGGGCGGGAGTGGTGATTTTTTCGACCAGCGGATGTTCCGGCGAAAGCACCATGAAGGTCACACCCCAAAGCGTGTCGGGGCGTGTGGTGAAAACTTCGATTGGGTCGCCATTTTCGGTTTTGAAGGTGATGGCAGCGCCTTGCGACTTGCCAATCCATTTTTGCTGCAGGGTTTTGATAAACTCGGGCCAATCGAGCCCTTCGTAGTTGAGCAGCTCTTCGGCATAGTTGGAGGTGCGGAAGAACCACTGCTTCAGGTCTTTGCGGATCACGGGCGTGCCGCAGCGTTCGCAGTGGCGATCTTCGCCGTGCACTTGCTCGCGCGCCAGGGTTGTGTTGCAGTTGGGGCAAAAGTCAACCGGGGAGAGTTTCTGATAAGCCAGCCCGTTTTTGTAGAATTGCTCAAAGAACCACTGCGTCCAGCGGTAATACTTCGGATCGGACGAAATAATTTCAGAGCGCCAGTCAAAGGAGTTGCCCATCGAGCGGAGCTGACCGCGCATGCGTTCGATGTTAGCGTAAGTCCATTTTTTGGGGTGGATGTTGTGCTTGATGGCGGCATTCTCGGCTGGCAGACCGAAGGCATCGAAACCGATCGGGAAGAAAACGTTATAACCCTGCATCCGCTTGAAGCGGGCGCGGGCGTCGGACGGGGTCATTGCATACCAGTGCCCAATATGGAGGTCGCCGGAAGGATAAGGCAGCATAGTAAGCGCGTAGAACTTGGTTTTGTTTGGGTCGCGCTCCGGCTGAAAGAGGCGGTCAGCCTCCCAGCGAGCTTGCCATTTTGCCTCGATATCTTCGGGTCGATAGGTTGGTATGGCGGTTGGGTCAATCATATTTGCTCCTGTCTTCTGCTACCAATGATTCCTGTAGCTTGACTAATAGTTGTGTTAATAACCCACCCCCTTTATTCCCCTCTGATCGTTCCGAACGACAGGGCTGGAGGGGATTAGAACGCTCTCCCTTGATCCGTCACCTCCTGTTGAGAATGAGTCTAAGGTCTGCGCTAGCCTTGCCCTCTCCTGGGAGAGGGCAAGGGTGTGGGTCTGTGGTTGTTAAAATGCTCAAATTAAATAAAAAATCCCTGCGCGCAGGGACGAAATTACTTTCGCGGTACCACCCTGCTTCCTATCAATAAGACAGGCAGCTCATGGAGACGCTAACGGGTCTAACCGTCTGCGGCTGAAGGGCATCACCGCAGCCACGCTCCAGCAGTGGAGGGGCAGTTGAGTAGGGTCTGACGCGCTCCGCTCGCGCTTGCAGCCTTTCAGCCGTATGGCTGCTCTCTGGCGGATGACCGATGGTCTGCCAT
>LUZZ01000062.1 GCA_001603845.1 Syntrophobacterales bacterium Delta_01
CGGATCCACAACATCGACCGGAAGCTGAAAGAAAAGCTCTATCACGACGGCTTCGTGGCGACGTACACGGTCCAGCAGATAGACAGCCGCAGCTCCCAGATGAAGAAAGTCATCGAGAAAGCCAAAAAATACGCCGAAACCGACCTGAGCGTCCTGCTGCAGGGGGAGACGGGCACCGGCAAAGAAATCCTGGGGCATACCGTCCACAACCTCAGCAACCGCAAGGACAGGCCCTTCGTGGCGATCAACTGTTCGGCCCTCACGGAATCGCTGCTGGAAAGCGAACTTTTCGGCTACGAGGAGGGGGCGTTTACGGGGGCGAAGAAAGGGGGCAAGATCGGCCTGTTCGAGATCGCAAACCAGGGCAGCATTTTCCTGGATGAGATCGCGGACATGTCGCCCAATATCCAGGTGAAGCTGCTGCGGGTGATCGAGGAAAAGAAAGTGCGAAGGCTGGGGGGCGACCGGCTCATCCCGGTGGACGTGCGCATTATCAGCTCGACGTGGAAGGACCTGCGCGAGGAGATGGAACAGGGCCGGTTCCGGATGGATCTCTTCTTCCGGGTGGCAAACCTCAAGATCCGGATCCCGCCCCTCCGGGAACGTGTCGAAGATATCCCCTGCCTGTTGAAAAGGCTCCTGCTGAAGTACGGCAAGAACAAGAAGGCGATCTCGCCCGACATGTATGCGGCCATGGAAAGCTACCGCTGGCCGGGCAACGTGCGGGAGTTGAACTCCGTGGTGGAGAGCTACCTGATACTGCTGGGCGACCGGGAAAGCGACGAAACCCTGTTCCGCGATCTTTTCGAAGATTTGAGGGGCCGGGGCCGGAAGCCGGAAACGCCCGCCGCAACGGACGGGGCGCGGGAACTGCCCCCGCAGGCGCCCGAAAAATCCCTGCACGAGCAGTTGGAAGACTTCGAACGGTCGGTGATCAACGAAACCCTGAGCCGGTTCCAGTTCAACAGGAAAGCCACGGCGCGCCACCTGGGGATCAGCATGAACACGCTGTGGAGGAAAATGAACCCGGCCTGAGCCGTTTCCTGCCGAAGCGCCTTCACCGTGGTACCGAGACGATGCCTCAAAAGCGCGGAGTGGCCCGGCATCAGGCCAGGATTTTATCCAGGATAAGCCCCGCGCTGTAGACGAACTTGGGACAATGCGAAGTAAACAGCCCCTTGCTCGAAGCTTCCTTGATCCCTTGCGGAGTGGACATATCGACTCCGAGCAGTTCCGAACAGCCGAGGTGGCCGTGCATGGCCTTGAAATGCTTTACAAACTCGGCCACCTTGTCGAAGGTTTTCTTGTCCGCTGACGAGTCCTCAGCCTCGATCTTGCCGTACTTCAAGCCGATTACCATGAGCGCCCCGGTAACCGCGCCGCACTCGGTGCCCATGCCCATGCCTCCGGCGAACGCGGCCGCAACGCGCCGGGCCATTTCTGTAGACATCCCCATGGAGGGGGCGTAAGTTTCCAGAATCGCCTGAGAGCAGTTCATGGAACGCAGGAATTGATCCGATGCGTGTTCGGGACGTTTTTCCGGGGGCATGGGAGGTTCCTCCCCCGACGCTTTGCCGGGTACCGCGGGGACAAGCAAGGTAGCGCCGGTCAGCAGGGACGCCTTCAGCATCTGCCTTCGGTTGTAGCCGTTCTTGCAGCTCTCGCGATCGTTTTCCATCCTATTCCATCCTTTCCTCGGGGGGACCGGGCGCCGGCGGAAATCGGCTTTCCCGAAACCCGCCGTGGCCCTGAAGCCGGATATCGGCGCGCAGCCGAACGGGCAAGACGTTAGCTCCAAATATAAGCCACCCTGCCGGGAAGGGGCAAGTCCCGTTGTCCGTTCGATGGTTTTTCAGGGCTCTTGGGAGTGCCAGGGATGGCCGGGGCGTCCGCCGTCATCCGTTCATTCCAGCAGGTGCCAGAACTGGTCGGTTTCGGACAGGATTTCGGTGAGCCGGTTCTGGTAGTGTTCCCATTCCTCGTCGCTTATACAGAGGGCGTTGCGGTACATGCGCGTGAAGCCGTCGTCGAGGTATCCCGGAAACTGCCCGGAATTGGCCAGGATGTTGGCCAGGGCCACCAGCTCGACCTCCGGCCTGAAGGAGGGGCTTTTTTGCGGTTCGTGGTGAAACTCCATGGCATTGCGGACCAGTTCGGGCATGGCCCACCGCTTGGATATCATCGACCCGATCGTGGTGTGTACCAGGTTGAACTGGGGTTCGACACAGACGGCGGGAACGTTTCGCTCCTGAGCCAGGGTCCGAATGGCCCGGTAGTGTTCCGGAAAATAAGCCGCCAGGATGATACGCCCGAAATCGTGGAGCAGCCCCAAAAGGTATGCCTGGTTCGGGGGCATCCACGGCCGCTGCAAAGCGATATCCTGCGCAAGCCTCGCGGTGGTGAAAGAATGCTTCCAGAGTTCCTCGCGCTCGGCCGCCACGATCGGTCCCGGCTCCGCAAAAATTTGGGTTGCCAGGGCGAATATGCAAATGGATTTCGCCTCTTTGCAGCCGATTGAAAGGATCGCCCCGGAAAGGTCCAAGAACTTGCCCTGCGATCCGTAGCAGGCGGAATTGGCGATCCGAACTATTCTTGCAGCGAGCCCCGGGTCCAGGCGGACAAACGTTTCGAGTTCCTCGGGCGATTCCACCCCGGTGATGATCAGCTCCAGCATCCGCTGCAATGCCATGGGCAGGGAGGACGAGTCCTTGATCGTGGAGAGCTTGGTGATAATCTGGTGTTCACTCAGAAAAGGTAAATCCATCGTGCAGCTTCACCTGTGGCCAGTCGGCCTGGACTTGCGCGATGCCGCTGACGGAAGAAAGAAAAGGTGCAGCAAACCTTAAGGTTGTGGGCCCCACCTTTCAGACCGGATAGCTGTTGAGCAAAATGCATGCCCCACCGTTCCGTGTTTTCAATCGATTCAACTGGGCGGACCGCTCCGCCTCGAAGCTCCATGGCCGTTCCGGGAAAAAACCGGGCGAACGGAAAAGTGCCGGGATTTTCTAATAAACCTGACAAACTATGTCAACGGTGACGACCATTGGAATTATATGCGCAGTAAATTCGTTTCCAATTGTAATCTGGGAAAATTCTCCAACGATATGGACTCGAAATATTCCCATGAACTTTCTCTTTAACCCGATCCGTCCAACAAGCCCCGGGGCAAACCACCGCGCAGCCCCGGGGGATGGGGACGGGAGAAAGCGTTTCTTAAGCAAAGACGAAATCACCAAAATCTGTTGCCGGCGAGGGCGGCAATCCGGGGGCTTCGCGCAGGAAAATTCTGCCGGCCCCAAGGGGCCGGGCGGGAGCGCTTGCTTGCGGTATATCGTAACACACCGGGATTACTTGGATATCGAACGAGAATGTGCGAAACATTTGAACCGGTTCACACATTGGAGCTCGGTGTGATCCACCAGTTTGTAGGCCAGAAGCTTCAGCGGGTCCGTGATGACGAATTCCACTAGGGCGTAAGCCCACACAAAACCGGCGAGCTTCCAGCCGATGGGCGCCATGTAGATGCCGTAGACCACGACCAGGGTAGCCAGCAGCTTGGTGGACACGGTGGTCCAGAACAGCAGGGCGCTCGGCCGGATCGACCAGAAGGGCCTGCGGGTGCGGGCCATGAAAATGGTCAAATGCCCGGCGACCGCCAGTTTAAGGAAAATGAGGGACTGTACCATCTCCGGGGGCAGGCGCAACACTTCCTGGGCAAGGTAGAGCATGAAAAAGGAGAACATCACGCCCGCGATCCCCAAAACGGTTGCCACACCCAATACGATTCTCATCTGCCACTGTTCGGGCTGGTTCGAATACCGCACGCGGTCAAAGGCGATGGCCATGATCGGACCGTCGTTGAACAGGGCCAGCAGCACGATCATGACCGCGGTTACCGGGTAGAAATTGAAAATAATGATGGAAAGCGTGATGAACAGTAGCACGCGGATGGTTTCGGCAATCCGGTAAATGGCGTAGCTGTTCATGCGCTGGAAAATCTTGCGGCTTTCTTTTATGGCGTCGATGATGACCGAGAGCCCCGGCTTGGTGAGCACGATGGCCGCCGCCGACTTGGCGGCATCGGTGGCCCCCGCCACGGCGATTCCCACGTCGGCTTTCTTGAGGGCGGGAGCGTCGTTCACGCCGTCTCCCGTCATGCCCACGAAGTGCCCGGCCCTCTGGAGAAGTTCGACGATCCGGTACTTGTGTTCCGGAAAGACCTGCGCGAAACCGTCCGCCTTCTCCACCGCTTTCTCGGCCTTGTCTTCCCGGCCGTCCACAAAAGACGATTCGTAGAGGATGTTGGTGCCCAGGTTCACCTGCCCGGCTATTTCGCGGGCGATTGCGGCATGGTCGCCCGTGATCATCTTGACCGCTATCCCCATGGACTGCGCGGTCCGGATGGTTTCGGCGGAATCGTCCCGAGGCGGGTCGAACAGGCCGATCAGGCCGATGTATTTCCACTCGCCGGCCGGGTCGGTCCGGGCCACGCCCAGTGCCCGGTATCCCCGGGAGGCCAGGGCGTTGACGCGCCTTTCCACCTCGGAAGCCATGCGCGTCCGGTCGCTGTCTCCGAGCAGCGCCAGGACGGCCTGGGGCGCTCCCTTGGATACCCGGAAAGGCTTCCCCCGCGCCCCCTCCACCGTGGCTTCCGTTCTCTTGATGATGGGGTCGAACGGCTTAAAAGCGATCACCTTGAAAGGGGAGGCGGCCGGCTCCGCCTGTCCCGCCCTGGCGATCACCGCGGTGTCGATGGGGTCCCGGTCTTCCTCCCTGGATGCCAGTGCGGCCGCCGCCAGCAGGTCGGAATCGGTGGAGGCGTCGAAGGGCTCCAGGTCCCCCACCGTGAGCCTGTTTTCGGTAATCGTTCCGGTCTTGTCGGAACAGAGGATGTCCATGCCCGCCATTTCTTCGATGGCCACCAGTTTGCTCACGATGGCCTCTTTTTTCGCCAGGTTCGTCGCGCCCACCGCCATGGTCACCGAAAGGACGGCCGGCAGGGCGGCGGGAATGGCGGCAACCGTCAGGATGAGGGCGAACTGGAGGGTCTCCAGCATGCTTTCGTGGCGGAACAGCGCCACCATGAATATGATGGCCACCATGACGACGGCGACCAGGATGAGGTAGTCGCCGATCTTGACGACCGCCTTCTGGAAGTGGCTCTGGGTGTGGGCCGCTTCCACCAGTCCGGCCGTTTTGCCGAAGAAGGTCTTCATGCCGGTGGCCACCACCATGCCGTCCATTTCTCCCTGGCGGGCAATGGAACCGGAGTAGGCCACATCCGAACGGTGCTTTTCCACGGGCAGCGACTCCCCGGTCAGGGCCGATTCATCCGTCAGGAGATAATCCCCGTCGATCAACTTGACGTCGGCGGGGATGATATCTCCCAGCCGCACGCGCACCACGTCTCCGGGCACCAGTTCCCTGGCGGCCGCCTGGGACCACCTGCCGCCGCGAAGCACCCGCGCCTGGAGCGCCAGCCTTTGTTTGAGCAGTTCGATGGCGTTGTCCGCCTTGTGCTCCTGCCAGAACCCGATCACCGCGTTCAGCACCAAGAGCACGGAAATGATCCAGAAGTCCTCCCAGTGATGCACGACGGCCGAAAGGACCGCCGCCACCTCGATCATCCAGGGAATCGGTCCCCAAAAAGAGCGCAGGAACTTGACGAACGGCCCCGTCTTTTTTTCGGAGATCTCGTTATAGCCGTACCTGCCCAGCCGATTTTCAGCCTCCTGATCGCTGAGACCCTCTCTTCCCGCATCGAGCGCCCGAAACAGGTCCTCGACCGGTAGTTCCTTTATTTCGGCAACGTCCATGGAAACCGCTCCGGACGTTTGGGCGTCCTCATCACGCATTCCTGACTGCATCTTTCGATCCCTCCACCAGATAAAATCTTCCAAAGAGCCTGAAAAAACTCTACCGGCCCCGCGCAGGGGGCCGTGAGATTTGCAAACTCCGTTCAACGCTCGTCATTAAAGGTAGGCATCGTTGGCGGCATTCAAAAGACGGGGGTGAAACCGCGCGGGGGAGCCGGGCCGGGTGCCGCGCCCTGTGCGAAACCGCTTCAACCGTTCCACACGGAGCCGGACGGCGGGGTTTCCGAACGAGAAATCGGCGGTGCGGTTTTCGCCGAGATGTCACTCCGTCTCCATGGTTCCGTAACCCTCCCGTGGTAACAAGTCTCCCAGTTCGCTCGTTCTTTCCCGGAGATGTTTCAAGGCAATGCCGCGCATGAGCGCTCCTGCAACGAGAAGCGAAACGTCGAGGCCGTTCGGACGGCTCATTCCCGGAAGGCCGATTTGCAAAATGAGATGGTTGGAAACAAACCCATAGAGGGAGAAGGCAATGGACCAAAGAGGGATGGAGAGAAGGGATTTTCTGAAGCTCGGCGCCCTGACAGGGGCGGCGGGCCTGGTGAACACCGCGTTACCGCGGGTGTCTTTCGCAATGCAGAAACCGGCCGAACTGGACCGGGTGTTGAACCTGTCTCCGGTCAAAATGGCCGAAGCCTCAAAAATGGTCAACGAGTCCTGGCAGTATCTCCGGCGGGCGGCCTACCTGATCAAGAATCCCGGTGTTCGCAGAAAAGTCGAAGGGATCCTGGAAAACCCGGCCCCCACGTTCGCCGCGAGGCTGAAAGACCCCGATGCCAAGCAGAC
>LUZZ01000063.1 GCA_001603845.1 Syntrophobacterales bacterium Delta_01
CCGCGACCAGTGGGTGCCCATCGACTGGTTCTACCTGATCAACGAGTACAACGGGCCGGCGGCGGGCAACACCGTCGAAGAAGCCGTGTTGCAGAGCCTGTGCGAGGTCGTCGAACGGCACGTGGGTTCGATTATCAGCAACGACCGGCTGGCGACGCCCCTGATCGACCCCGGCTCCCTGCGCGACGCGGCCGCCGTCGAGCTGGTCGAAAAATTCCGCGCCCGGGGCATCCGGCTTTTCCTGCGCGATTTTTCCTTGAACACCGGGATCCCCACCGTGGGCGCGCTGGCCTTCGATCCGTCCACCTTCCCGGGGAAAAGCGAAATCATCTTCGCCGCCGGGACGAACTCCAACCCCGAAAAGGCCCTGTGCCGCACCCTCACCGAAATAGCCCAACTTGCGGGCGACTTCGAAAGCCGCACCACCTATCGGCCCACCCTCCCCAAGTACGTGACCCTGGAAGAGGCGGCCTACCTGATGGAAGACGGCGACATGGTGCCCATCCAAAGCCTCCCCAACCTGGACCACGATAACATTCGGGTGGAAATCGAGAGGTGCGCGGCCGCCCTTTCGCGCATCGGGCTGGAGGTGCTGACGGTAAACGCCACGCACCCGGAGTTGGGGGTCCCGGTGGTCTACACCATGGTGCCCGGCGCCCACTTCCTGGACCACACGCGAAACACCGACTTCCCGCAGCACGCGGCCCGCACCATGCTGCTCGGCCTTTCCCCCGAACAGATCGTGCCCCAGATGGAACGGCTCCTGTCCATTTTCGGGCCGCGCTACGACCTCACCTTTTTCCTGGCCCACAGCCTGGAGCTGGAAGGCCTGCCGGAAACCGCCCTGCCGCTTTTCGAACGCTCGCTGCAGCAGTCCCCCGACCCGCAGGAAATCGCCAGCATTTACGTTCACCTGGCTTCGTGCCACAAGGAAATGGGCAGCTACGACCAGGCGCTGGAAGCCCTGGAACGGGCCGAGGCGGCCAACCCCGAGCTGAAGGAAATATTCAACCTTCGCGGGTTTTGCTACTTCATGCTCAAGAAGCACGAAGACTCGATCCAGGCCTTCGAGCGGGCCATCGACCTGGACCCCGGTTCAGGCATCGACTACGCCAACATCGGCTCCAACCTCCGGGAACTGGGCCACAAGCGGGAAGCGATCCGGCTCTACCGCATCGCCCTCGAAATCGACCCCGACATCGATTTTGCCAGGACGAACATAGAAAAGCTGGAAGCCGAGCTGGGGATGGCGCCGGAGGGCGAGAAAACGTCGCCGTAGGTGGTGGTTCGGAGGGCACGTCGTGAAGAAAGGCGGAAATATCAAGAGCTATACAATACAGGAGCTTGAAGCGAAACGCGCCGAAAGCCGCACCGATTTGAGCAGAGTCGACGCCATCTCGGATGAGGCACTGGAACGTCTGATCGCCGAGGACGAAGACGAGGCCGGCATCCGACCCGGCTGGGCGCGGGCCAAACTTGTTTTGCCGCGCGGCAGAAAGTCTCAGCCGCCGAATTGTCGGTAAAAACGGTGGGCAGGCAAAGTGGCTGTTGTCGAAATTGGGCGTGATGTCGAATTGGAAATTCGGGATTTTTCACCTGCTTTTACAAACGTGTACCCAACTCCTTATTCCCCAAAAATAGATCGGATTCGTTGCCCCGAAGGGGCTGCATAGGGATAGCCCAGGGTCGCGTGAGCGCCGCCCCGGGAACGAACGGCCATACAATTTGGAGATACCCTGAAAGGGTTACATAATAAAAGTTTTGTTTATCCATTATGCAGCCCCTTCAGGGCAGAAATCTCATCTACGCTCGAATTCCCCCAGGGTGGCGCTTGCGCTGACCTTGGGCTGGTCTATTGAGCCCCTTCAGGGCGAAGACTCCCGACAGGAATTCTCCCGTTCCTGCACCACGGTTTATGGGAATTGGCCTTCCTTCTGCTGCGCATTTCGGCAACGGTCTCCAGGCCGTGCCCACCCAATGCTATTCCCGTAACAAACCGGAGCCTGGAGGGCGCAACGGCAAGATCTCCGGTGCGCAACCCCCGGTCTACTTTTTCGGATACCCCACCGACTGGGCGAGGATTATCTTCTGCCCCGGCCTGAGTTTCAGTTCCTTTGCCAGCGCTTCCCGGTCGATTCCGGCGCGCACCACCGTCGCCAGCCCTTCCGAGGCGCAGAAAAGATAGACGTTTTCGGCAATAACGCCCGTGTCCGCTCCGATCAGGATGTCCTGGTCCGCGTCCCCCGCGCCTCCCCCTGACTTGGGATAATCGGCCACGTACACCAGGTTGACCGCGGCCCCGCGGACGTAGGACTGCACGCCGGTCAACGCCCGGAGGTCGCGGTCTGTGATCGGGTTCAAGGCGTTTTTATGTGCGTCCCACAGAAAAAGGCCGTCGGGGGCTGCCACGTAGATTTCGATCTCCTGGCGGTTCCTGGCCGAGGGGGCCGTCCTGCGTCCGTCTGGCCGATTGACGCCGAAAGCGGCCCACAGGAGATTGGAGAGAGTCTGCGGGTCGAGCTTCCGGTCGCTGAACGTGCGCGTGGACTGCCTGTCTTTCAGTGCCTGCATGAGGGGTTTTCCGCCCTCGGTCCGGGGGGCCGGAAGCTGCACGGGGCCCGCGCCGTAGGCGGCGATGGGGCAAACCAGGGCAACAATCAGCAACCCGCCGGCAATCGCATTGGCCTTGAATCTCATGTCCATCCTCCAGTGAAGTCAGTCCCGCAATCCGAGCCGCCAGGACCGTAAGTATCCTGCATCGAGCATCGAGAACGGCTACTCCAGGTTCTTCTTGAGAAACTTGATGGTTTCCGGCCAGGCGCTGCGCGCGGCTTTGAGGTTGGCCCCGTTGCGGTCCGCCTGGGCGCGCAGGAAGCCGTGGCCCGCACCCTCGTAGATGTGGGGGATGAAGATCTTGTGCAACTCCTTCATCTTGATTTCGGCCGGTCCCACGGTGGTGACCACGCGGGCGTCGTCTCCCCCGTAGAGGCCGAGCACGGGGGCGTGGATGGCGCTCAGGGCGTCGAGTTCCGGAGAGGTGCCGTAGTAGACCACGGCCGCCCCCAGCGAGGGCTGCACCGTTGCGTACTGGAAGCTCTGGGTGCCGCCCCAGCAAAAGCCCACGGTCCCGAATCGGCCGGTGGCCGCCGGCAGGGCCGTCGCGTATGCCTTGACCGCATTGAGCATGACGTCCACGCGTGCGGGCGACAGTTCTCTTACCGCCTTCACCACGGCGTCACGGTCGGCGAAGCTGTCCGTTCCGCCTCCATCCGGCCCCCTGCCTGTCAGCAGGTCCGGGGCGATGGCGATGAAGCCCGCTTCGGCCAGCTTGTCGGCCACCGCGCGGATCCAGTCCGTAAGGCCGAAAATTTCGTGGATCACGATCACCACCGGCGCCTTATCCTTGCGTTCCGGGTAGACCAGGAAGGCGTCCAGGCGCACCTGGGGCCCGGGGGTCTGGATATTTACCCATTCGTGGTGGCGTGGAGACTTGTCGAGGGCCGCCCTGGCGCCCGCTTCCCCCGGAGGAATGCTATCGGAGGCCGCCCGGACGGCGGGCAGTACAAAAATTCCCATTGCGGCGATAAAGGCCAGGATAAAGCTCAGTGTTTTTACCATGGATGATTCCCCTTGGAGAAAGTTTGAAGCCAGAATCCACATTCTTCCTCCAAGTTAAGTTACCGGGAACCGGGTGTCAGGTATCGCAGGGGGAGAATGCCGGAGCCGGCCGGGGTCTTAGCTTTGGTCCGCGCCGGGACGCCGGTTGCTGATGCCCAGCCGGTCGCTGATGCGCTGCAGGATGACATAGAACACCGGCACGAAGGGAATGGCCAGGAGGGTGGACGAAAGCATGCCGCCGAAGACCACGGTGCCGATGGCACGCTGGCTGGCCGCACCCGCCCCGAAGGCGATAAGAAGCGGGACCACGCCCATGATGAAGGCGAAGGATGTCATGACGATGGGGCGGAACCGGCGGCGGGTGGCCTCGATGGCGGCCTGGGCGGCCGTCATGCCCGAATGGTGCAGCTCGCGCGCGTATTCCACTATCAGGATGGCGTTTTTGCTTGCCAGGGCGATCATCAGGACCAGGCCTACCTGGGTGTAGAGGTTATTGTCGTAGCCGCGGATGATGAGGGCCAGCAGCACGCCCACCAGGGCGACGGGCACCACCATGATGATCGCCGCCGGGGACGTCCAGCTTTCGTAAAGGGCGGCCAGCACCAGGTAGACCAGGATGATGGAGAGCGCGTAAATGAAATAGGCCTGGTGCCCTACCTGTTTTTCCTGGTAACTGGTGGAGGTCCATTCGAAAGACATGCCCTGCGGCAGGGTGCTTTTGGCCAGTTGTTCCATTTGCGCGATCGCCTGTCCCGAGCTGAACCCGGGGGCTGCGGAACCGAAAATGGCGGCGGCGGGGTAGAGGTTATAGCGGTTGATGAGTTCGGGGCCGTGGGTCCGGCGGATTTTCAGCAGGGTGCCCATGGGCACCATCTGGCCGATGCTGTTTCGCACCCAGAGGTTCGATATGTCGCGGGTGTCGAGGCGGTAGGGGCTGTCCGCCTGGATGTATACCTGGAAGACCTGGTTGTACTTGTTGAACAGGTTCACGAAGGAAGACCCCAGGTAGGCCTGGAGGCTTTCGAAAACGTTGGTGAGCGGCACCTGGAGCGATTCCGCCTTGGTGCGGTCGATGTCCAGGTAGAGCTGGGGGCTGCTGGTGCTGAAGGTGGTCGCCAGGCCCCTCAGGTTGGGCTGCGCATTGCCCGCCTGCACCAGTTCGCTCGCCGCCTGCTGGAGTTCGAACGTGCCGAAGCTGCTCCGGTCTTCGACCATCATCTGGAACCCGCCCGTCTGGCCCAGCCCGCGGATGGGGGGCGGGACCAGGAACAGGGACTGCGCTTCCTGGATGGGGGCCAGTTGGCGGTAGATGCCGGCCACGATGGCGTCCTGGTCCAGCCCGGTGCCGCGCTCCTTCCAGTCCTTGTAGATGACGAAAGTGGTGGAAACATTGGACACGTTGGCGCTGTCCAAAATCGAGAAGCCTCCGATGGACACCCAGTGGGCGATTCCGGGGGCCTTGGCGAGGGCGGAGTTGATCTTGGCGGCCAGTTCCCTGGCGCGGGGCAGCGAGGAGCCCTCCGGCAGCCTCGTCAACAGGATGCCGTAGCCCTGGTCCTCGGTGGGCAGAAAACCGGTGGGGCGGTTGATGAAGCCCCAGAGCGCCAGGTTGATGATCACGACGAACACGAACAGCATGATCACCGGGCGTCCGACCATCCAGGTCACGACCTTCATGTAAAAGTCGGTGATGGCCTGGAAGGTCCGGTTAAAGCCGCGGTAAAACCAGTTCGGGCGCTTTTCCTGGAGCGGTTTCAGCCAGAACGCGCACTGGACGGGCTTGAGGGTGAGGGCGTTGATGGCGCTGATGACGGCGGTGGCGGCAATGACCAGGGAGAACTGGCGAAAGATCTGGCCGGTGATTCCCGGCAGGAACCCGGCCGGGAGGAAAACGGAAACCAGAGCCAGGGTGACGCCCATCACGGGGCCCGTGAGTTCGCGCATCGCCTGGATGGTGGCCTCCCTGGGCTGCAAGCCCCTCTCGATATGATAGGAACTTCCCTCCACGATCACGATGGCGTCGTCCACCACGATGCCGATGGCCAGGATGAGCGCGAACAGGGTCATGAGGTTGACCGTAAACCCCAGCAGGGTCATGGCGATAAAGGACCCGATGATGGTCACCGGCACGGTGGTGGCGGGCACCAGCATCGCCCTGAAACTCTGGAGGAACAGCATGATCACGATCAGCACCAGGACCCCCGCCAGCACCAGCGTTTCGTAAACGCTCCGGATGGCTTCGCGCACGAAGGTAGTGGTATCGAAACGGATGGCGTATTTCAGCCCTTCGGGGAACTGGGCGCTCATCTGCTTCATCGCGTCGTAGATCCGGTCGGCAACGCCGATGACGTTGGCCTCCGGCAGGGCGAACACGATGACCTGGGCCGATTTGTGCCCGGTCAACACGGCAAAGTTGGTATAGCTCTGCTGGCTGAGGTCCACCCGCGCCACGTCGCGGAGGCGGACGATCTGCGGGGCCGTGCCCGTGGCGGTTTTGACGATGATGTTTTCGAACTGCTCGGCGTCCGAGAGGCGGCCGAGGGCGTTGATGGTGAACTGGAAAGGCTGGCTGGAGGGAACCGGCGGAGCGCCGAGCTGCCCGGAGACCACTTCGACGTTTTGGGCTTTCACGGCGTCCAGCACGTCCTGGGTGGACATGCTGTAGTATTCGAGCTTATGGGGGTCGAGCCAGACGCGCATGCTGTACGGCCCCGCTCCGAACACTCGCACCTGCCCGACGCCGGGGATGCGCCCCAGGGGGTACTGGAGGTTGATCACCCCGTAGTTGGAGAGAAAAACCTCGTCGAACCGGTCGTCGTCCGAGTATAGGCTGACGACCAGCAGGATGTTGGGCGAGACTTTCCGGATGGTCACCCCCTGCTGGGTGACCCCGCCGGGAAGCTGGGCGAGCGCTCCGTTGACCAGGTTTTGCACGAGTGCGAGGGAGCTGGTGAGGTCGGTCCCCACCTTGAAGGTGATGGTCAGCGAATAGGACCCGTCGCTGCTGCTGGTCGAAGACATGTAGATCGAGTTTTCGACCCCGTTGACCGCCTGTTCGATGGGGACGCCGATGGTGGAGGCCACCACCGCCGCGCTGGCGCCCGGGTACCGGGTGGAAACCTGGATGGTGGGCGGCACGATCTGGGGATACTGCGCAACCGGGAGTTCGTACAGGCACACCGCGCCGATGATGATCGTAACGAAGGCGATCACGTTTGCAAAAATGGGCCGGTCAATAAAAAAGGCGGAAATCATCTGCCGGTACTCTCCGGTTCAGTTTAAGGGGAGGCGGTTCACGCAGCCCCCCGGCATGCGGTATCCTGCACCAGGCATCCGGCGTCGAGCATCCGGATTGTGCCGTGCCCACCAGCATACGTTCAGTGACGGGAAGGCGGTGGGCGCAAAAAAGCCGTTCCCACCATACATTTGCAATCATTTCAGACGCTTGTACGGAGCAGGGGCTCCGGCGTCCGGCACCGTCTCAATACGCCGGCTTCAGCTCGTCCGGCGCTTCCCCCGCCGGATTTTCCGGGGGCGCTTCCTCGGGACTCACCCGCCTGCCGGGGGCCGCACGGAGCATTCCGTTCACGATTACGCGTTCGTCTCCGGAAAGCCCCTTTTCAACGACGCGCAGCGGGCCCTTGGACGGCCCTTCCTGCACGTTGCGGCGTTCGACCGTATCCTTGTCGTTTACCACCAGCACGTAAGCGCCGAGCTGATCGGAGGAAAACGCCACGCGGGGCACCAGGATCGCCGACCTCTCCTGTCCCACCGGCACCCGGATCCTGGCAAACTGGCCGGGGAGCATCCGCGCGTCTCCGTTGGGGAAGACGCCGCGCACCAGGAGCGTTCCCGTGGTGGTCGTGACGGTGGTGGCCGTGAAATCGAGCTGTCCCTGGTGGGGGTAGCCCTCCTCTCCCGCCAGCCCGATGTAGACCGGCACCCCGGAAAGACCGGCCGCGCCGGCTTTGCTGCCGTAGGCCTGCATCAGGCGGGAGAGGACGGTTTCGCTCACGTTGAAATAGACATAGAGGGGATCGACCTGCGATATTTCGGCCAGTACCGTCGGGGAACCCGATCCCACCAGGTTGCCGGGGTCCCGGAGCCTGCGGTCGATCCGGCCGTCAAAAGGAGCGACCACCCACGTGTAACCCAGGTTGAGCTTGGCGAGGTCTCTCTGTGCCCTGGCGCCCTCCAGCGCCGCCTGGGCGGAATCGCGCGTGAATCGCCAGTTTTCCACGTCGGTCTGGGCCGCGGCCTTCTGGTTGTAGAGATTGGTGAAGCGGGCCAGCTCGATCTTGGCGTGCTCCAGGGTGGCCTCCTGGGCCATCACGTTGGCTTCGGCCTGCTTGAGGTTGGCAAAGTAGGTGTTCTGCTGGATCAGGAATAGGAGCTGGTCTTTTTTTACCCGGTCCCCGTCCTTGAAAAACACCTTTTCGAGGTACCCTTCGACCCTTGCCTGAAGCTGGACCGTGTTGATCGCCTGGGTATTTCCGGTAAGCTCCAGGTAGTCGGTCACATTCTGGCGGACCGGGCGGCTCACCGTGACCTTGGGGGCCGGCCGGGCAGGCGCCTGGGCCTGCTGCTTCTCGCAGCCCCAGAACAGCGACAGGGCGGCGAGAAGGAGGACCCACGCCGCAGCCGCCGGGGCGCTGCGAAACGATATCGGACGATGACGATGCATGAAACGGCTCCGTATTGGTTCCCGTAATCTTCGTCATGCCCCGCGCCGCGAACGGGGCGGGCGGAGCGCGGGGGGCGCGAAGGACATTACCAGTCCGGCGGCCTGATCGTGGACCGCTCCTGCTCGGCCGGCAGGTGGGACGCGGGAGTGAGAAGGTTGCCCCAGTTGGTGCGCCGGGCCATTTCCTTCCGGATGTCTTCCGAAATGACATCGCGGCCTTCTCGCAGCTCCCAGCCCCCTCCCAGCGCCCGGTAGACCCCCACCAGGTTGGTGGAAATGCTTCCCAGGGCGGTCGCGAAATTGTCCTGCGCGGTGAGCAGGGCCTGCTGGGCCGTCAGCACCGTCGTAAAGTCGGTGCTTCCCCCCCGGTACTGGAGGAAGGCCAGGTCCAGCGATCTCTTGGCCGCCGAGGACGATTCGGCGTAGAAATCGGCGCTTTCCTGCGCCCGGAGAAAACCGGCCAGGGAATCCTCCACCTCCTGCTGCGCCTTGAGGACCGTATTCCGGTAGGAGAGCAGCAGTTCCTGGAACCGCGCGTCCTGCACCCGGACGTTGTTGGTGATTCTTCCGTAATTGAGTATGTCCCAGCTAAAACCGGGCCCGGCCGTCGCGGTGCGCGCGGAGAAGGTGGCGATGTCTCCCAGGCCGGCTTTGCCTACCGTGGAAGCCAGGAAGCCGAACGAGCCGGTGAGCGAGAAGGCCGGAAAGAGGTCCGCCTTGGCGACGCCGATCTGGGCCGACTGGGCCATGGCCTGGAACTCGGCGCTCCTGACGTCGGGCCGCCGCCGGATGAGGTCCGCCGGGATTCCCACCGCAACCTGGGGAGGCGGCGCGGGGATTTCGTCCGAGGTCTCCAGGATGTCTTGCAGGTCGCTGGGCGGGAGCCCCAAAAGGACGCTGAGGGCGTTTTGGGCCTGCCGGAGCTGGGCCTGGAGGGTCGGTATGGTCGCCAGGGTGTTGTACAGGACGGTCCTGGCCTGTTCGACGTCCCGTTCGGAAGTCGTCCCTCCCTTGAACCGGGTTTGGGCGATCTTCAGGCTCTCCTTTTGCACCTCGGCATTTTCCCGCGCAATCCGCAGGCGCCTGGAAAGAGTCCGGATCTGGATGTAGGAATTGGCGGCATCGGCCGTGAGGCTCACCAGGGCGCTGTCGTAGTCCGCCATGGCCGCAAGCAGGCTCGAATCGGCGGATTCGATCGCCCTCCTGAATTTCCCCCAGAAATCGATTTCCCACGCGGCGCCGATCCCCGCCTGGTCGACCCAGAAGCTGCGTTGAACTCCTCCCGAAATGCCCGCCGTGGAGCTTGATTTTGCGCTTTCCCGGTCAAATTCGAGGGAGCCCGAAAGCTGCTGAGTCTGCGGATAAAGATTTCCGACGGCGACGCCCAACTGGGCCCGAGCCTCCAGCACCCGCACGCCGGCCATCTTGAGAGTGAGGTTTTCGTCGTAGGCGTGCTCGATGATGCGGTCGAGCACCGGGTCGTGGAACAGCTTCCACCAGGCGCGGTAATCGACGGGGGAGGATTGAATGCGCCGGTCGCCCGCTTCCAGCCAGTTTTGGGAAACCGAAGTGGGCGGCCGCAGGTAGTCCGGCCCCACCTTCGCGCACGACACCGCCACCGCGGCGCAGCATGCGAGCAGGCCGGCCATGAGAGACCGAAAATCGCTTTGCCAGTTTTTGTATGTCATGTTTTCGGAAATGGAAGGAAGGTCCAAAAACTCCCGCCGGCCCGGAATAAACGGATTTTCGCCGGGCCTGTTTTCACGTTCACACACAATAATCACACCCCGCGCCGGATGCATCGCCGATGTGCATGAAAAATTGACACAACGCCCGCCGCCGGCCCAAATTATCGGGAAGCCGCCGCCCGTTTGCTCTTTGCTTGACATTGGGCGAAAAATTGAAGATGAAGATAAGCTTTCAAAAAATTTCAGAATATCGGGGGCTTTCAGGCATGAACGAATTCGAGGCCGGCGAGTGGGTGCTGCTCACCTC
>LUZZ01000064.1 GCA_001603845.1 Syntrophobacterales bacterium Delta_01
GGATCGTCGGTCGGCTCCCACCTGTCCCCGTCCCGGTGCATGATGCGGCTCGTCTCCGGGTCAAGCCGGATTTCCTCTCCCAACGAACGCAGAATCAGTCCTTCGGCGCCGTCCGTTCGGGCCAGGGTGAAGCTGCACAGCGCTTGAATGTCTCTTTCTTTGAGCCTTGTCCAGTATTCCGGGGGAACGACGATGGGGGTCCTGTTATGGGTCAGGGCCGGGGGCTTTTGCCGACGCCGTCTTTCCTGCATGCCCAGGAAGCCCTGGCTGAACGGGTAGGGTCCGGAAGAAAAATTATCGCAGGGAAACGTGCTGCAGTCCCTCAGGCAGTAATCCAGTTTGTTGATGGCGGCGCACGCCAATATGGGACAGGGCGCTCCCAGCAGTCTCTTTTGTGCTTCCAGCTTCTTCCGGCACTCGACGCTCTTCCCCGGCCCGCAGCTCGAGCAGATTCCCATGAGTTTAAGTTTGCAGACATCGCAGTTGATTCCGCATGCTCCCGTAGGCATGGCCCCGCCTCCCCGTCCTTGATCAGGTTCACGATTTACCGGAAGCGACTTCCGAAGAACCGGCATATTGGCTGCACTACCTTGCTGAGGCCCGGCATAAGACGTGCTCACCCACCACCATCCAGCCTCAACCTGCAAATAGTAGCAAATATATCGAATTCATCCGTGTATATCGCGGCTTTTTTCGGCGGGATCCGTCTTTAGCCCTGCGGGCTGGTGTCCAGCAGGCGTACGATGGACGCCTTGAGGTCTTTTATTCTAACCGGTTTCGGGAAAAAATCGTCCACTTTACCCCGCATGGCCTCGGTTGCGGACTCCAGGTTGGCGAAGGCGGTGATCATGATCACCTTGGTGTCCGGGACCTCATCTTTTACCGTGCGCAGCACCTCCATACCGTCGATGCCTTTCATTTTGAGGTCGGTAATGACCAGGTCGAACTTCTGCTCCTTGAACCTGGTCAGGGCGGGGGAAGCATTCATGAAGGTTTCCACCTCGTAGCCGTCCAGTTCGAGAACGGCTTTGAGCATTTTGCCCACGATGTTTTCGTCGTCGATGACCATTATCCTGTGCATTGCCGCTCCTCTTTTCAAGAATCGAGTACCGGCAGCTCGATCCTGAAGCATGTACCGTTTTCCGGATCGCTGCTGACGCTGATATTGCCCTTGTGGTTCTTGATGATCCCGTAGCTTACGAACAACCCGAGCCCGGTGCCGTTGGAGCCCTTGGTCGTGAAAAACGGGTCGAAAACATACGGAAGAAGCTCATGGGGTATCCCCTTCCCGAAGTCTACCACCTCGATTTCGACACACCTGCCGCCTTCCCCGAGCCTGGACGCCACAAACAGCTTCCCCCCCGGAGGCAGGGCCTGGATGCCGTTGGTGAGCAGGTTGACCAGGACCTCCAGGACCTGGTGTTCGTCGACCAGCACGGAAGGCAGGCCGTCCTGGAGAAATATCTGGGCTTCCACGTTGCACACGCACGTCATGTTGTGAACCAGCCGGATGCCCTTGTTGATGATGTGGTTGATGTCCGCCTCCTTGAGGTCGGGTTCCTTGGGTTTTGCGAAATCGAGCAGGTTTTTGACTATTTCCTTTATCCTCTGCGACTCCTCCTCCACCTTGTTCATGAAATCGATGCGGTCTTCGCGGCTCAGGGTATCGTAGAGTTCCACGTAGGCCTGGGACAGCATGGAGATGTTGTTGAGCGGGTTCCCCAGTTCATGGGCCACGCCGGCGGTGAGGATGCCTATGGAGGCCAGTTTCTTGGATTGGAGGACGATCTCCTCCCTGCTTCTCAACTCCTCGGACATGGAGTTGATGGCCTTGATGACCGAGCCCAGTTCATCGTCCCGCGCTTCCGTCTCCACCTTGCTGAAATTTCCCTCCGAGATGGACTGCGCCACCAGTTCGATGTCCTTGAGGTAGTGCAGCACCCGGTAGGAAATCAGCCGGATGCCGATGGCCGAACAGGCGATGAGCAGGAGCGACGAAAACAGCCCTGTCCTGGAATCGGATACCAGTTCGTTGAGGTTGTTGCGCTCCAGGTGGGTTATCTGGCTGGAAACATCGCGCAGCTTCTGCCCCAGCTCCCGGATCCTACTCTGTACCTCCTGGCGGCCCGGGTCCAGGCCTCGGGCGCCCCGGATCGCTCTCGCATACTGGTCGAGGCTGGTCACCAACTGGTCGAAATTGTTCTGACCGGTGGCTCGCACGATGGCGTCCCTGGCCAGGTTGATGCTCGCCCTGCTCTGTTCGAGCTTTTTGTCGATTTCCGGAAGCGCCGTCTTGTCGGCATAGAGGAAAAAGTTTTTTTCGGAAAGGCGCATTTCCAGAAACGAGGCGTTGAGATCGTCCGCAATTTCCATAAAGCGCAGCTTGGAGACGACGAGGTCGAGGTTCCGGTAGGCGAAAAATCCGGTGAGCGCCACCAGGAGAATATCGAATACGCTGATGAGGATCAGCTTGTGAACAATTTTGAGCCTGAAGCCCTTCAGGAGATGAATCCGCATTTCGCAGCCTCCCGGTGTTCCTTCCTCACGGGCCAGTACCAGAAAACCCCGTCGACGGCCATGGCCACCCCGGCCACCAGCACGGCAACATCGACAATGGAAAACCAGCTCAACCCAAAGTACTCCATCAAACCGACCGAGATGCCGGCGAATGAAATGCCGCTCCGGATAAACGACAGGCCGGTCCTGGCCATGGCGAACAGGGTGCGGTAGCAGCCCAGGACGGTGCGCTGCGCGGCGAGCGACGTTCTCTCGTGGGCCAGGGCGGAGCGCACCTTGTGGTCCCGCGACGGTTCGATGAACACGCACGAATTGGGCAAAATGTCCGCCAGCCGGCACAGCATGGTGCTCTTCATCGAATCCACCGTAGGGGTTTGCACCACGAACTGGTAGTTGTCGAAAAAGGTCATGGTGGCGGCGGTCACTTCGATAAGCGTCTGGGGTTTGGGGGGGCGAAACACCGATTTTTTGATCCTGAAATAGCTGAACAGCCCCAGGGATACGAACCCGGCGCCCGCCACGATCAGGAGCGGGAAAAGGGGCGCGAGCGCCGAGGCGCCCCGCAGCCGCAGCAGCATCGTCCCGATGGTGATGAGGGTCAGCCCTCCGCGAAGCGCGCTGAGGCAGGTGCGCGTGGTGGCGTAATCGGTGCGGTAGCAGGCCATTTTGGTCCTCCAGCGCGCCATGTTATTGCGCCACAGGGCCAGGCCGGTCCTTTCATTGCCGACGATGTGGTCCGGCTGGTCGTTCAAAAAATCCTGGATGAAGAACAGAATGTCTTCTCGCAACGCCACGCGGAATTCATACTCCGCGGCCGGCAGGAAACCCTTGACCTCTTCCCTCAACACAGGGTCCAGGGGGTTGGATGCCGCGATGATGACCTTTTCCCCCTCCCTCGCCGCCGGAAACCACCCGGACGCGCACAGCCGGTCCGCGTCCAGCCCGTAGAGCAGGTCGGGAGGAACGGGCACCCTTTCGTCGTATTCCACCCATGCGCATCCGTAAAATGCGCCCAGGGCCTCCAGCAGGGTCCGCCGCGTCAGGAAGTATTCGTAACGCAGTACGGATTCCACTTCGCCGTCGCGGTATGCGGCCGCCTCCCCCGCCGCTTCCAACTCCGGTCCCTGCAGAAAACCCTGTTCTACCAGAGATTGGAACCGTTCGATTTCCGGGTTGTCGTATTTAGAGGTCTTCATGGCTGAGCACCACTTTCTTCCAGTTCGCCGACGGCTTGCCGTAATCGGCGAGGACGATTTCCACGTCGCTCGCGCAGTGGGTGAAAATGTCCTGAATGCGCTTGGCGGGGATGTGCCAGTACAACCCGTCGATGATTCCACCGAGCCCGATGGTCAAAAGCACCAGGTCGAAACAGGTCCACGCCGGGCTGCCCGTCCCGAAGTAAATCAGCAGGGCGAACCCGGTGGAAAAAATGCTGGCCCCCGTGCGAATGAACGCGAGACCGGTGCGCGAGCGGGCCATGATGGTGCGAAGCCTCGATTTGAGATTTCGCCGGTCGGCGATGAGGGTCCTTTCCAGGGCGAGGCCCGTCGTCCCCCAGATCCCGGGGGCGTGTTTGTGGTTGAAAAAGAGCGGCAGGGGGTATTCGTCGTTTTCCGGTTTTTTATGGCGCGGCGGAAACATGAAATCCCAGATGGGGATTTTTCCTCCCCCGTGCCGCACGGCGTCGAGGGTCTGCGCGCCTGCGCTTCTTTCAGGAATATTCCAGTGAAAACCTTCCGTCACCATCAGTACGCCGAAAACGATCAGGGCGGCGTCGAAACCGGTCCAGTAGCCGGAATGGAACTGCCGGATCAGCGCGATCCCCAGCCCGATGAAGGAAATTCCCGTGCGGGTGAACGCCAGGCCGGTCCGGGCGCGGGCCATCCTGGTCCGGTAGCTTGCCAGGATGGTGCGCTCTTCGGCTAAATCGGTCCGGTCGTTTGCCAGGAACCGGCGTTTCATCACCGGGGTGAGCCGGTTCCACGTGGACCGGAGCTTGTCGGCGTTTTCTATGGGCGCGGTCCTGCTGAACCGGTGCGAATCGCCCGAATGGCTGACCTGGAGGACCGTCGTCCCGAATGTGGGCTCCGTGCCGGTGTAGTCGATGAGGTGCTTGTGCACCTTCCTGGCCGGCAGGTACCAGCGAACCCCGTCGACCGCCATCACCAGGCCGGTAACGATGAGAAAACCTTCCAGGATGGTGAGGTACCCGATGCCGAAAATACGCAGCAGCACTAACCCGATCGAAATGCAGGAAACCCCGGTGCGCAGCAGGGCGAGGCCGGTGCGCCCCTTGGCCAGCGTGGTCCGGTGCTGCCCAAGAGTGACCCGCTCGCCCGCAAGCCAGGTCCGCAGCTCGGCCAGAGGGGTCCTGCCGGCCGATTTCGGAAAACCGGGGTTCACGTCGAAGTTGTGTTCCAGGATCCGGACGATATCCGACGGCAGCGCCAGGATGAACCGGACGCGCTCGACTCGCAGCGTCCGCTTGATCTCTTCGGCAAGCAATTCGTCTCTCGGATTGAAGACGGCCACCTCGCAGACATTTCCCCGGAGCGCCAGCGGGCACCAGCCCCTTGCCTTCTGAGCCTCGAAATCCAGCAGGGGCAAAAACTCGGGAGGGATGAGAAGGATCTCGTTGTATTCAATGAAAGGAAGACAATAATATTCCGACAGGCAACGCAAAATCTCGTGCCTGGCAACCCTCCGCGCCAGGAGCGTCTGTTCCATCGAGGACGGTGAATCGCCCGCCTCCTTCGAGATTTCGGCCCATTGCTCCCCGGTTAGTATGCCGTCCTCTACGAGCCCGTGCAGGGATTCATGCCCCGACCTGAAAAGTGAAAGTTGTTGAGCCAAGCCAGCCCGTGTTCTCATTTTGCGATCCATGTCCATTGAGCGGAATAATCCATAGAAACCGAGATCCCGGTTTACCATCAAGCAAGGATGGTACCAGCGGGACCGGGGGGCACGGTGGAGCCGTTTGACGGGCAAACGGCCACAAAAAGGAAGAATTGGGAAGGGTTTGATGTTTCAAATTGAAAAAGTTTTTCCACCCTTTACGGGGCGGCCTATCCATTTTGAAACGCGGGCGGGAAATGCTTCCCGGCTTCCGGGGGTGACCTGCCGAGCGGCGAGCATCAGGCCCGGGGTCTCCGAGTAAAAAGAAGCCAGGTGGTGCCGATGATCGCGGAAATAAGGGAACCCGCCAATATCCCGAACTTTGCCTGCTCGACCAGGAACTGCTTGTCGAAGGCCAGGCTCTCGATGAAAAAAGACATGGTAAATCCAATGCCCCCCAGCCACGATACTCCCATGAGATGGCTCCAGGAAACGCCGGCCGGAAGCCTGCCCAGCCCGAATTTTACCGCCAGCCAGCTAAAAAGGGTTATCCCGGCGAACTTCCCGATCACCAGCCCCGAAATGATGCCCAGCGTCACCGGGTGGCTGGCCACGTTGCCGCTCGCCACGGTGCCGAAGTCGATGCCCGCGTTGCTGAGCGCGAAAATGGGGATGACCACAAAACTCACCCAGGGGCTGAGAGCGTGCTCGATGCGCTGTTGAGGCGGCTGTACGGCCTTGGCGGCCTTGGCGAGATTTTCGGCGACGGTCAGCATTACCGGGCAGTTGAGCGGGTGTTCGCAGGACACGGAGTTCATGGAGTCGGACGACAATGCCTCCTGGAGCTGGCCGACCCGGTCCCCAAGCTGCCGGGGGGTAAAAGACGGGCGGGCCGGAATGGTCATGGCGAGCAGGACCCCCGCTATGGTGGGGTGAATGCCTGAGCCCAGGAGGCTCAGCCACAGCAGGACGCCCAGCACCGCATACGGCAGGTGATGGCGTATGCCGCCCCGGTTCAGGAGAAACAGCCCGGCCAGCACCACGACCGCCGGCCACAGGGCGGTGACACTCAGGCCATGGCTGTAGAACAGCGCGATGATGAGCACCGCTCCCAGGTCGTCCGCTATGGCCAGGGCGGTAAGAAACACCACCAGCCCCCGCGGTATCCTCCATGCCAGAAGCACCAGGATGCCGATGGAAAACGCAATGTCGGTGGCCATCGGGATTCCCCACCCGCCGGCTTCGGGCGGGTGAGGATTGAACAGCCGGTAGATCAGCGCCGGAACCAGCATGCCTCCCAGCGCGGCCACTACCGGAAGGGCGGCATCCTTCAACGAGGAAAGCTCCCCGGCAATGATCTCCCTTTTCAGCTCCAACCCCACCAGCAGGAAAAACAACGTCATGAGGCCGTCGTTCACGCTCTGGTGAAGAGTGAGCTGGAGGTAAAAGGACCCGATGCCCGCCCGAACCGGCTGCTCCCACAGGTGGAGAAAGCCTTCCCCCCATCTCGAATTGGCGATGATCAGGGTAACGACGGTAGTGCCGATAAGGATGATCCCGCCGGCCGTGGTTCGTCTCAGAAACCGCTCGAAGGGGCTGAGGATTCTTCCGAAAAAAGGCTCAAGGGCGTACTGCCTGATCCTGTCGGGATAATCGCATGTTTTGTTCATCGCTTCGCCAGTTGTTATGGAAAGTATGGGTGGAGATGCGAATCAAGCCCTCCGGATATGAATCGCTTCCCTTCACTATTGCCGAATGACGCGGCGGATCGGATTATTTGTGATAAAAGGCGTGTTCTATATTGGTAATGAATGGCAATACTTATTGTCATCTATTGCCCGGTTGACGAAGCAGAACCCGGGACCGATGCCGGCATGCGGCTCCATGGTTTCCCGAGGTCCTGCTCCTTGAAATGATCGGGCTCAGCACCTGCCGGGGCCTGCCGCACTCTCCAGATCCTTTACGAATGCGGGTGAAGGCTTCCCGCCCAGTTTCTCGTAGGCCCTCAGGTCCGAACATGACCGGCTGTAATTTTTCGTGTGAAAATAAGCCAGTGCCCGGTTGTGGTATGCCTCCGCGAACTGGGGGTCAATGCTCAGGGCCTCGGTGTAGTCGGCTATGGCGCGGTGGTACTTGCCCTCCTTGGCGTAGGTCACGCCTCGGTTATTGTAGGCCTTTACATTGTGGGGATCGACCTGTATCGCCTGATCGTAATGGGGAATCGCCTGATCGTATTTACCCTCCGAAAACATGGACAGGCCTTCCCGGTTGTACATTTCGGCGGTTTCGGCCGTGCCGGCCGCCTCGGCCTTCACGAGCTGAAACGGGCCGCTGTTTGCGGCATTAGGGGGAGCGAACATATAGGACAAGCCCGTCACGGCTCCCAAAAACAGCAGTAAGGCCGCACACACAAAAACGGCTCGACTTACTAGGGGCATCGAACTCTCCTTCTTTCAGGCTTGGACCGCTGTCGTGCGGAATGCCGTTAAATTTTATGGCCTTCCCTGGCTCTTTTCATACTGATCGACCAAAACGCCGCCCACCACACCGGCCGCGCCTCCGATGACAGCACCCATTCCGGCACTTCCACCCGTAATGGCTCCCAGGGCTGCCCCGGTGCCCGCCCCTATCGCTCCGCCGCTCAGCATTCTTTGTTGCGAATAGCTCATGTCGGCGCAACCGGCGATGGCAAAGGCAAAAAGAGCAACCAACGCTATCCGGCCAACTATGGCGATGATTCTCATAAGGAATACCTCCCTTCCGACACTCTTCTTATTAAGGTAAGAACGCGGGCGGACGGGTGTCAATTCAGCGCGACTGGAAGCCGGGGTCCCGTTTTCGCTCCGTGCATTCCCCGGCCTCCCGTGCAACCGCAGGCCGGCATACGAAAACAAGCATAAAATCATTTGCATCACTGTGCCTCGTCATGGATTCCAAGCGAGAGCGCCGCTTTCAGCTAGACAATCACACGGTTTCAAGCTATTGTACCTTCATTGATCTGCTGTACCGGGCATCTCCAAAGGATAGTAAACTTAAATATTCTCATTTATCGATAACATGTAGTAC
>LUZZ01000435.1 GCA_001603845.1 Syntrophobacterales bacterium Delta_01
CGAGAAGGCGGGCACCGTCACCCACCACCTGGAAGGCTCCCTGTTCCCCAATGCAATCGGGAGCGACAATGTGCGCTTCTATGACCTGGAGGGAGACCGGGTCATCTATACCGTTCCGGTGAAAAAGGACGGAAAGATTTTGCCCAAATCCGCGTCGCACCGGAAGCTGACCTGGGAAAAGGTGAAGTAGTGGTATGGGCGCGATCCACAGGATGGCAAAGACTTCATCCTGGGCTATGAAATAAATAACGACCTGTATTCGAGATTATGGAGGGTGGGCACGGTTTTTCTGTGTCCACCCTCTGTTTTGCTTTTTTCGCGGGGGGGGGCGGGCACACCCAAGAGAAGGGCCTGTTGCCCGAAGGTGAGACTTCACAAATTGAGGTCAAAGCGCCAAAATCGTCGTTCCCACAGCGCTTTCGGGCGGGAGCCCGGTGTCTTTCTGCCGGTTCCCGAATCGCAGCTTGGGGAATCGGCGCGAATGAGGATTCGACCCCGTTGGGGCAAGCAGCCCCGGTTCACCGTGTCCACCGCCCGCGTGCCGGACCGAGCCGCGCAGCGGCGTGGGGAAGAGCGGCGAAACGCCGCCGCACGATCATTTAAAATTGGAACCTTCGGGAGTGAAAGGGAACACCGGGGCCGCAGGGAAAATCGAGGCCGTGCCGGGGTTTTTCCGGCTAATCACCGATGGAGGTAATCTGGTCGGGGAGTTTGAAGCGAAGGACCCGGCCCGCTTCGCGGGGGGCGTTTATCGGCTGATCGTCCCACCTCATCGAGACGCCGCCGGCGTTTCCAATGACCACCTGCATTCCCTTCTGGGCCGACCATTCCCGCTTGTCACCCGGGTAGAGCATCGCGCTGCGGGTGTGCCGGTCGTCGATTCTCACCTGGACCCAGGTCTTGGCGTCGGCCTTCACGGCGAACACGTACGTTTTGGGCTCGGGGACCGGTTCCGCGGGCTTGTCCTCCGCCACTGCTTCCATCGAGTTGCTGATGGCCACCCGGGGCGCATCGGGCGAAGACTGGGCTTCGGCGGTCATCTCGTCGGCGTCTTCCTGCGCCTGCGGTTCGGCCGGTTCTTCCGCATTCCCGGCCGTCTCCGTTTCCTGGAGGTTCTTTTCGGCCTGCATTATGGCCCGGTCGGCTTCCCGTGTGTCGGCGCCGACTTTCGCCCGGGGTTCGTTTCCGGGCGCGGCCGCCGGAGTTCCGGATTCATTGCGCTGCGGTTCGGCCGTGGCCAGCTTCTGGACCAGTTCGGGGGGAAGCTCTTCCTGGGACAGGATCCGTTCGGCGGGAACCGGAGCATAGAGCCTTGCACGCTGCTCGGAAATCCAGGTCCCGGCATACAGGACGGCGGCGGTTGCCACCGCGAAGACCAGCAGCGACGCATTCATCCTCCGCCGCTTCTTTCGCAGCAGCTTGATCTGGACGGCGTATTTCTTTATCCCCGGTTCCTGGAAGTCGATGCCGTCCAGGTCGGGGGCGGCTTTATCGAGAACGGGTTGCGGGTCGATCCCCAGGGTGCCGCAGTAGCCGCGGATGATGTAGCGGACAAGCAGAGCGGAACCCAGGCGTTCCAGGTCGCACCTCTCGAAGCGGTCCAGCATGTCGATGCTTACCCCGCTCCGTTCGGAGACCGACCTGAGCGTCAGGTCACGCTCCAATCTTTCCGATTTTAGAAAATCGGCGATCTCTTTCATCAATGGACGCCCCGTTTAAAGGG
>LUZZ01000065.1 GCA_001603845.1 Syntrophobacterales bacterium Delta_01
GGGGCAAACTCAAACCCTTCCCCTGGCGCTCTACACCCTCACCCAGGTCCCCGGAGGAGAAACGGGGGCCATGCGGCTTTGCATCATCTCGATCGTCGTCGCCCTGATCGCCCTGACGGCGTCCGAGGGCCTGGCAAAACGTTTTTCCGCTTACATGAGAGGTTGAGACAATGCTGGACGTCCATGTCAAGCGGAAGCAGGGCGAATTCACCGTGGATGCGTCGTTTACGAGCACGTCCACGGGGGTCACCGCCCTTTTCGGCCGCTCCGGGGCGGGAAAGACTTCCATCATCAACATGACGGCCGGACTGGTACGCCCGGACGAAGGGCGCATCACGATCGCCGGCCGGTGCCTTTTCGATTCGAGCAAAAGAATCGACCTGTCGCCGGAAAAGCGGAGGATCGGGTACGTTTTCCAGGACGGTCGGCTCTTCCCGCACCTTTCGGTGAGATCGAACCTCAAGTACGGAATGAAGCTCGTTCCCGCGAGCGACCGTTACGTGGAATTCGACCAGGTCGTGGACCTTCTGGGCATCGAGCATCTCCTGTCGCGCCGCCCGGCAAAGCTTTCGGGAGGCGAAAAGCAGCGGGTGGCCATCGGGCGGGCACTTCTCACCAATCCCCTGCTCCTGCTGATGGACGAACCGCTGGCATCGCTGGATGCGGCCCGAAAGGCGGAAGTGCTGCCGTTCATCGCCCGCCTGTCGCGCGAACTGTCCGTCCCCATCATCTACGTGAGCCATTCCCTGGACGAGATATTAAACCTCGCCGAGATGATGGTGCTCCTGGATTCGGGCCGCGCCGTGGCTTCGGGGTCCATTGAAGAGGTGATGAACCGGCCGGATTTGCAGCTCCTTACGGGGAGGATCGACCTGGGGACCGTCATTTCCACGGTCGCCGGGCCGACGGACTACGATTCCGGCCTGACGCACCTCGATTTTCCCGGCGGCGTGCTGAAAATGCCCCGGTTCGCGGTCACCGAAGGGACGATGATCCGCGTCCGGATCGACCCGCGTGACGTGGCGATCTCCCTGCACCACCCCTCCGAAATCAGCATCCAGAATATCTTTGCGGGAACCGTCGCTGGCGTCTCCGGCGGCAGCGGAGACCTGGTCGACGTGGACCTGGACATCGGCTGCCCCCTCCTGGCGCGCATCACCCCCCGCGCCCAAAAAGAACTGGACCTCAAGGTAGGCCGCCAGGTCTTTGCCCTCGTAAAAAGCGTGGCCATCATCGGCCTTTATTACAACAGGGAGGAAAATCCCCACGGTGGGGCTTCGAATGAATCGTGATGCGGGATGGGAAGATATACTATAAGATCAAGTAGTTAAGGCGATAACGATGAGACTGCGTCTGCGCTTCAGGAGAGCTGCAGTAGTCGGTTAACGAACAAGCTTTCCTGAACATGAATGCTGAGTATGAATGCGAGACCCGGCTTCATAGGTGTAGCTCACCCTGACCAAATAGTTCGAGTCATTCTTCCTTGCAATTACACAATCTCTGAATTGACAGGACTCAAACATGTAACCAAGCCGAGTCACCGGCGACAAGTATCGGCACATAAACGACATTATCAATTCCTTGACTTTTGGTCCCCTACTCTATATCCTCGTTTCAGAAGTTATACGCAACGACATAAATAAAATTTCAGGGTAGGATGGGTGGAGCGAAGCGCAACCCATCAAATTGGATACGTACACGCTGATGGGTTGCGCTTCGCTCCACCCATCCTACATCGTTCAATTCGCAAATAATTTTGGCGTTGCGTATAACTATTCATCAGGTTTGAAAATTCTGTCCTTGTCTCAGCCGTCTTTGACGGTGATTGAGGCCAGTATGTCGGAACTCCCCGAAAACAGATCGCGATATCTTCGCCTGAGAGGAGGCTGCTAAGCTCAAATAGGTATCGCATGGAGGCCCGAACAGAGATGAAAGACCGCAATCCTTCACCTGCCATTCTGCAAATTCACACAGGAGACCGGCCATGGATGACGAAGCCGTTGCCCACGTAACAACCGATGGCCGCAAACACACGCTCAGGGAACATCTTCTGTCCACTGCCCAAATGGCCGGGGATTTCGCATCCATTTTCGGCTTCCGGCAGTGGGGCCGCCTCGCCGGCCTGTGGCATGATCTCGGGAAATATTCCCGGGCGTTTCAAAACAAACTCAAAGCCGCCGGCGGCGAGGAGGCCCATATAGAAGCCAGGGGAGCGCAGGTCAATCACTCCACGGCCGGCGGACTTTATGCGGTTCAGAAGTTTTCCCTGGCAGGACGGCTGCTTGCCTATATCATCGCCGGACATCATGCCGGTCTGCCCGACTGGGAGGCCGACTCCACCGGGCGGGCGGCTCTTTCCTACCGGCTGCAGGAAGAGAAATTACTCTCTGATGCCTTGGCCCAAGCCATTCCCCTCGAGATCATCGAACAACCGTTTCCATCTGAAACGCCAATGGGGCGCGACTCGGCATTTTGGCTGAGGATGCTTTTTTCGTGTGTGGTTGACGCCGATTTTCTGGATACGGAAGAATTCTTCGAACCGGAAAAGGCAGCCCGGCGGGCCGGCTATCCCGTCCTGTCGGAGCTGGTTCCCCCCTTCATCAAATATATGGAAAACAAACAGGCTGGGGCGAAGCAGACCCCGGTCAATCGAATTCGCGCCGATATACTCGCCCGATGTACGGACATGGCAAAAGAGCCGCCTGGGATTTTTAGCCTGACGGTTCCCACCGGAGGCGGCAAAACCCTTTGCTCCATGGCGTTTGCCCTCCGTCATGCCCTCACCCATGGACATCGCCGGGTCATTTACGTGATCCCGTATACCAGCATCATTGAACAGACCGCGAACCAGTTCCGCAAGATTTTCGGTGAAGCCGTGGTCGAACACCACAGCAACCTGGATGTGACGGACGCCAAGCAGGAAACGGCAAGATCGCGGTTGGCCTGTGAAAACTGGGATGCCCCCATTATCGTCACCACCAACGTGCAGCTTTTCGAGTCGCTTTTTGCCGCACGCACCAGCCGCTGCCGTAAATTGCATAACATCGCGGGAAGCGTGGTCGTGCTGGATGAAGCACAACTTCTGCCTCCGGAATTTCTGAGGCCGATTTTGATGGCGCTGGATGAACTGCGCAAACATTACGGCGTAACCATTCTAATATGCACGGCCACACAGCCCGCCCTCGGCCCCTATAAGTCTCCGGGTTTCACTTTCGAAGGTCTGAAAGGCATCCGCGAGATCATCGAAGACCCTGCCGCTCTTTCCGAAAGCCTGAAAAGGGTGGAGGTCAAATTGCCGAAAAAGCTCTACGAACCGACTTCCTGGGAGGACATTGCCGCGGGACTGAGGCAGGAGCATTCGGTGCTGTGTATAGTAAATCGCCGGGACGACTGCCGTCTTCTGTGGTCTCTCATGCCTGGAGGGACCTTTCACCTGTCCGCTTTGATGTGCGGTGCACACCGCTCAAACCGTATCGCCGAAATCAGAGCGAGCCTCCAGGCCGGACATCCCACCCGAGTCGTCAGCACGCAACTTGTTGAGGCCGGAGTCGACCTGGACTTTCCAACCGTTTATAGAGCCATGGCGGGCCTCGACTCCATTGCCCAGGCCGCCGGCCGCTGCAATCGCGAAGGTTTGCTGAAAAAAGGGGAACTCGTGGTTTTCACTCCTCCCAGCCGTTCGCCGGCGGGCATCCTGCGCCAAGCAGCGGAAATCGGAGCCCAACTGCTGAGTGATCCCGGTGCGGATCCACTGGCACCCGAGCGGTTCACCGCTTTTTTCCGGGAGCTTTACTGGGTGCAAGGCAACGACCGGCTGGACGCAAAAAACATACTGAGCGACTTGAGCCCGGACCAGCAACTTCGCTTCAGCTTCCGCACCGCCGCTTCAAAATTTAAACTCATCGACGATCTAAGCCAGGCTCCGGTAATCGTGACCTACGGGGAAGAAGGCTCCAGACTGGTCGATCAACTGGAACATTTCGGCCCCGAGCGTTGGCTGCTGCGCAAGGCTCAGCGCTATGTGGTCAATCTGCCAAAATATATACACCGGCAGGTTTGCGCGGATGGGGGCATCAGGGAAATCCATCCCGGCATCTTCGTGCAGGCTCACGGCGCCCTGTATGACGAAAATCTGGGTTTCTGCCCAGACAGGTCCATCGTATACGACCCTGACGAACTGGTTCAGTAAGCTTTTTTGTAAAAGGAGAAACGATGGCTGCAAAGGAACTGAGAAGTCAAATCTTCAAACTCAAGGTTTGGGGTGAGAACGCTTGCTTCACCCGGCCCGAGATGAAAGTGGAGCGCGTTTCCTACGATGTGATGACACCGTCGGCCGCTCGCGGGATCCTGGAAGCGGTCGTCTGGAAACCGGCCATTCGCTGGCAGGTCACCCGGATCGACGTGCTTAACCCCATCCGATGGGAATCGGTACGGAGAAACGAGGTCGGCGCGGTAATGTCTCCACGCACAAGCGGCCTGTTTGTCGAAGACCAGCGCCAACAACGGGCCGGGTTGTTTTTGCGCGATGTGGCCTATGTCATCCACGCTTTTTTCGAAATGACCGTTAAAGCCGGAGTTGAAGACAATGTAAGGAAGTTCGAGGAGATGTTCCAGCGCCGGGCGGAAAAGGGGCAATGCTTTCACCGGCCCTATCTGGGATGCCGCGAATTCGCTGCGCATTTTGAACTCATATCGGGGGGAATTAAGGAGCCTCAACCCATTTCGGAGGATAAAGAGCTTGGATTCATGCTCTACGATATGGATCATTCCGACTCGGAGCCAACGCCGATGTGGTTTCGCGCACAACTTCAGCAGGGCAGTGTCCACGTACCCGGTCCTGAAAGTGCGGAGGTGCGGCGATGATATTGCAAGCATTAACAAAGTACTATCACCGCCTTGCTGAAGAGGGGGAGGTCGCCCCCGAAGGGTTTAAGCACGTTGAGATCCCTTTTTTGATAATCCTCAGCCCGGAAGGCGAATTTGCAGGACTTCAGGATACTCGGGAAAAGGCGGGGAAAAAGCTGGTGGCCAGGAGCTATTTGGTCCCACAGGAAAGAGAGCGCCCAGGCCCGAACGCGTGGCAGAAATCAAACCTGTTGTGGGACCATTATGGATATGTCCTCGGTTGGCCGAAGTCTGATAGCGATAACCACAAAGAAATGGCCCGTAAGCAGCACACGACATTTATGGACGAAATAAAGAAATTGTACTTACACTATCCTAATGATAAAGACATCGGAGCTGTATGTCACTTTCTAGTCAACAATGATTTTGCCACAGTATTTGAACATCCATTATGGAATGAATGTTCAAAAATACCAGGATGTAATCTAACATTTAAAATATCTAATTCCTTAAATCTTGTCTGTGAATCTGAAAATGTTAAGAATTTTGTTATCAAATACACTACGCTAAACTCAAGTGATCAAAATGGAGATAATATAATAAAAACAGAAAGTTTATGCCTTATAACAGGTATACGATCACATATCGCTCGAATTCAGCCAAGAACTCCAATCGCAGGAACCAAAAGCAATGCAAAACTCGTTTCTTTTCAGAAGAACATGGGGTTTGATTCTTATGGAAAATTACAGGGCTATAATGCCCCGATAAGTAAAAAAACTGCATTTGCGTACACAACAGCCCTCAACAAGATGCTCGACAGAAATTCACGCCAAAAACTTTTTATAGGGGCCGATACTGTCGTCTTCTGGGCCGAAAAACAGCATGACTTCGAACAGGTGTTTGTCAGCCTGTTCGGCGAATCGCCAAAGGGTGAGCCGGAGCAGGATTACAAAAGTCTTTTAGGTCTTTTCCGCGCCCCATATACCGGTGTAGAGCCAAAGCTTGATCCCGGCACACTCTTTTTTGTCATGGGTCTTGCTCCCAATGCAGCCCGTATCGCCATTCGTTTCTGGTACACGGGTTCCGTGAGAGAGGTAGCTGAAAACATGTGGAACCACTTTGACGACCTGGAAATTGTCAAAGGTGCAAAGGAATGGCGCTCGATAACCCTTCGTAGCCTTCTTCGTTCTGTAGCCTTGCAGGAAAAAGACGAAAATATACCTCCCAATTTGGGCGGCGATATCATCCGGGCAGTGTTGGCTGGCACTCCGTATCCTCAGACCCTGCTTTCAGCAGCGGTTCGTCGTTGCCGGGCGGAGCGAGCAATCACCTATCCACATGCCGCTCTAATTAAAGCAGTGCTGACGAGAGATAATCGTTTAGGGACTCGATTCTGCAACAAAAATGAAAAGGAGATTGGAATGTCACTTGACCTGGATAACGTCAATATTGGTTACCGGCTGGGGCGTTTATTCGCTGTGCTTGAAAAAGTGCAGGAAGAGGCCAGCCCGGGCATCAACGCCACCATTCGCGATCGGTTTTACGGTTCCGCATCTGCCACACCGGTTACTGCTTTCGCGCACCTGATGAAGCTCAAGAATCATCACTTGTCCAAGCTGGAGAATCGAGGCAGGGCCGTCAACCTTGAGAAAATCATCGGTGAAATCATTGATGGCATAGGCGACTTTCCGGCACATCTCAGTCTGGCCGATCAAGGGCGTTTTGCCGTCGGCTATTACCATCAACGCCAGGCATTTTTCGTAAAATGATAAAGAAGGACCTTGGTAAGGGAGGACACCATGAGCAATTCGATCCAGAACCGCTACGACTTTGTACTCCTCTTTGAAGTGAAGGATGGCAATCCAAATGGAGACCCTGACGCGGGGAATTTGCCGCGCATTGACTCGGAAACCGGGCATGGATTGGTTACGGATGTTTGCCTAAAGAGAAAAGTGAGAAATTATGTGAGCCTCACAAAAGGATTGTCTTCTCCGAATGATATTTATATCAAGGAAAAGGCTGTATTGGGGCGTGCGCATTTTGCTGCTTTCAAAGAGTTGGGGATTAAGCTTGGAGAAGAGTCTCGGTATCCCATTTCCAAGGACCAGATCGAGCAGCTCGAAAATTTGGGATTACCCGAAGGGCTCACTATCGCTGAAGATGAAGATGACAAATCTTACTTGGTCATTTCAGCTGTTGCCGACAAGAAAGAGATCAAAGACTGGATTAAGGAATTCAGTCCACCCAAAGATCTTCAAAAAACGATTAATGAAGCCTTGAAACAAGCCAAGCCGAGAAAACCAAACAGTGAAGAGGTTTCAAGGGGACGAGAAAAGATGTGTGAAACCTTTTACGACATCAGGACATTCGGCGCCGTCCTGTCGCTGAAAACTGCCCCCAACTGCGGCCAGGTCCGAGGTCCCGTGCAGTTGACCTTCGCCCGCAGCATTGAGCCCATTGTCCCGCTGGAACACAGCATCACGCGAATGGCCGTTGCCACGGAAGCCGAGGCCGAAAAACAACAGGGCGACAATCGCACCATGGGCCGCAAATTCACCGTCCCTTATGCCCTTTATCGCTGTCACGGTTTTATATCTGCTCCTCTCGCCGAACAGACCGGCTTTTCCGAACAAGACCTCGAACTGTTCTGGGATTCCCTGCACAACATGTTCGAACATGACCGCTCGGCCGCACGTGGGCAGATGGCAACCCGGCAACTCATCGTTTTTAAACACGACGGCAAAATGGGTAACGCACCGGCTCACAAACTCTTCGATCTCGTAAAAGTGGAGCGACTCGATGGCGCATCCGGGCCGGCAAGATCGTTCACGGACTACACGGTGAGCCTGGAAGAATCCTCAATACCGAACGGAGTGACTATAGAAAGAAAACTCGATGTACTCTGAAGACGACCTCCTGCCCATCTCCGCCCTGCAGCACCTGCTGTTTTGCGAGCGGCAGTGCGCGCTTATCCACATCGAGCAGGTTTGGGACGAAAACCGGTTTACGGCGGAGGGCCGCGTGATGCACGAACGGGTGCACGAGGAGGGGGCGGCGTCCAGGGGCGGGGTTCGAATCGAACGGGGGGTCGCCCTGAGGTCGCTCCGGCTGGGGCTTACGGGCAAGGCGGACACCGTCGAGTTTCACCGCGCGGGGGAGGGCCCGTGGCGGCCCTACCCGGTCGAATACAAGCGCGGAAAGCCCAAGCCCGACGACTCCGACAAAGTGCAGCTCTGCGCCCAGGCCCTTTGCCTGGAGGAGATGCTCGGAGTCGAGGTCCCGGCGGGGGCCGTCTTTTACGGCCAGCCCCGGCGAAGGCTCGATGTGGCCTTCGGCGAGAAGCTGCGCAAAACGACGGAGGCCGCCGCCCTGAAGCTCCACGAAATGATCGCCGGAGGCGTCACCCCTCCTCCCTGCAACGACAAAAGGTGCAGGAACTGCTCGCTTCTCGACCGCTGCCTGCCCCGCGCCGTCCGGCATTCCGTGGACAGGTACATGGGCCGCGTCCTGGCCGATGCCGAACACCCGGATGAGGAAAAACCGCAATGAAGCATCTGCTCAACACCCTGTACGTGACCACCCAACAGTCGTATCTCGCCCGCGAAGGAGAAAACGTGGTGGTGCGCCTCGGCGGCGAGACCCGGTTCCGCGTCCCGGTGCACAACCTGGGCGGCATCGTCTGTTTCGGGGTGGTGTCCTGTTCGCCGCAGCTCATGCAGCTTTGCGCCGAAAGGCAGGTGGCGGTGTCGTTTCTCAGCGAATACGGCCGGTTCTGGGCAAGAGTGGAAGGACGCCTTCCCGGAAACGTGCTTCTGAGGCGCGAACAGTACCGCAGGGCGGACGATACCCGCCGGGCGGCCCAAATCGCCAGGCAGGTGGTGCTGGCCAAGATCGCCAACTGCCGCACGGTGCTCCTGCGGGCGATGCGCGACCATCCGGAACGCGTGGACGCCGCCGGCATGCAAAAAACCACGGACCACCTGAGCTCCCTGCTGGGCGCTCTGCGCGAAAAGGGTTCGCTCGACGAGATACGGGGCATCGAAGGCGAGGCCGCCCGCTGGTATTTCAACGTCTTCGACCACATGATAACCGCTCAGAAAGAGGATTTCTTCTTCAGGTCCCGGAGCCGGCGCCCGCCGCTGGACAACATGAACTCGCTCCTGTCCTTCCTTTACACCATCCTGGCCCATGATGCGGCTTCCGCGCTGGTGTCCGTGGGGCTGGACCCCGCCGTGGGGTTCCTGCACGCCGACCGCCCCGGCCGGCCCGGTCTCGCCCTGGATTTGATGGAAGAGCTGAGGCCGTTTATCGCCGACCGGCTCGCGCTTTCGCTGGTCAACCGCCAGCAGGTCAAGGCGAGCGGGTTCCGGAAATCGGAGCCGGGCGGCATTATCATGGACGACGAAACCCGAAAGGAGGTGCTCACCGCATACCAGAAACGAAAGCAGGAGGAAATCACCCATCCATTTACGGGTGAGAAGATCGCGGCCGGCCTGATCGCCTACGTGCAGGCCATGCTCCTGGCCCGCCACCTGCGGGGAGACATGGACGGCTATCCGCCCTTCGTTTGGAAGTGAGGTGCGGCCCATGATGGTTCTGGTTACTTACGACGTCAACACCGAGACGGCCGAAGGCAGGAGGCGGCTGCGCAGGATCTCCAACGCCTGCCGAAATTTCGGTCAGCGGGTGCAGAAATCGGTTTTTGAGTGCCTGGTGGATCCCGCCCAATGGACGAGGCTGCGAGCACGGCTGATCGAAGAAATCGACAGCGAACGCGACAGCCTGCGTTTCTACTTTCTGGGCGGCAACTGGAAAAACCGGTTGGAACATGTGGGAGCAAGCCCAGGCTACGACCCGGAAGGGCCGTTGGTGGTCTGATGCTGTTTTGTGTTCAAATCCGGACTACTGAAAAAAGAGCAGGGAAATGATTCCCCCACCCCCCGGGCCAGTGTTGTTGCCTTTAAGCTCCTCCCCTTTTGATGGGGGAGGCAGGGTGGGGGTGAAAAACTGTGCGACGTCAACCCCCTGCCCCTCCCGGCAAGGGAGGGAAGTCCATGGAGCGTCGCCCCTAAAGTCAACAGCATTGCCCTCCGGGATTCGGCTGCACGCCCAAGCGCGTGCCTGCCGAGAGGCCGGCGATTCCCCGGACGCGGCCGTAGCGCCGCATCGAGCCGCAAAGCTGCCCAACAACCGGCCGCGGCCCGAAACCCTCCTCCGGCAGCCTGCGGGAAGCACCGTTCAAGGCCGGCGCGAACCCCAAGCGACCGCCGATTTCCGGGGACTTTCGCGCAAAGCGGAATCATTGGCAAAAACCGCCGTAAAACGTTTTTGCAAATGGATTACCGGCCATGGCAAAGATCAGAATTTGAAGGTTCGCGCAAAGCATAGTTTAAGATTTTGAAATTTTTACCGATTTAAGCTGAACGGTCGCCCCTCACGCGGGGGCGTGGATTGAAACATCTTGTTGAAATTGATAACCGGGAGTAGAACGGTCGCCCCTCACGCGGGGGCGTGGATTGAAACAATATTACCAATACTTAAAAGTTTAGAAGCTGCAGTCGCCCCTCACGCGGGGGCGTGGATTGAAACACTAGAATTACCACTAAGTTTTGATAAAAATCCATGTCGCCCCTCACGCGGGGGCGTGGATTGAAACATATTCGATCCGCCGGACCGTTTCCGTTTCGATTGTCGCCCCTCACGCGGGGGCGTGGATTGAAACATGGGTGCTCCTCTTGCGCCTTCGGCGCCCGGCCTGTCGCCCCTCACGCGGGGGCGTGGATTGAAACGGGTAATGGACGATGAACTTGTAGGGCGGCAGGTCGTCGCCCCTCACGCGGGGGCGTGGATTGAAACGCTGATGCGCGGCAACGAACGCGGCTCCGAGTCGGTCGCCCCTCACGCGGGGGCGTGGATTGAAACATATATTCATCGCGAGAAATTAAAAAAATAGGAGGTCGCCCCTCACGCGGGGGCGTGGATTGAAACTAACAAGAGGATGGTTTGTGGCATGTTCAATTCGGGTCGCCCCTCACGCGGGGGCGTGGATTGAAACTAATGGTGAAAAATTTGAAGCATTATTTGATGGAAGTCGCCCCTCACGCGGGGGCGTGGATTGAAACCGGTCAGATTGGCTCCGATCAGATCAGCCTGGAAGGTCGCCCCTCACGCGGGGGCGTGGATTGAAACTTTGTAAATAAGCTTCAATCATATTTTTTGCCTTGTCGCCCCTCACGCGGGGGCGTGGATTGAAACAATCTAGCAGCTTCCGCCGGGTGCCGACTGCCCCGTCGCCCCTCACGCGGGGGCGTGGATTGAAACACATTATTTTGAATATTATCACCAATATGAACAGGTCGCCCCTCACGCGGGGGCGTGGATTGAAACTGACGAAAAAGGTTTCAAACGCCAAGTCCAAGAGGTCGCCCCTCACGCGGGGGCGTGGATTGAAACCAGCAAAATCAAGTGTTTTATTCAGTACGCCAAGTCGCCCCTCACGCGGGGGCGTGGATTGAAACAACTCTAAAACATCTTTATCTTTAGTCCAATGAATGTCGCCCCTCACGCGGGGGCGTGGATTGAAACTCATTAAGGAAAAAAAAATATGAACATAGCAAAAGGTCGCCCCTCACGCGGGGGCGTGGATTGAAACTGGTTCCTTCAGGCCAAATGCGCGCAACTTGCCATGTCGCCCCTCACGCGGGGGCGTGGATTGAAACCTTATCCGCACTCTATGACGCGGTGGGCCTTCCGTCGCCCCTCACGCGGGGGCGTGGATTGAAACCGTTTATCCTCCAGCCTCTGAGTGTTCCGCGGTAAGTCGCCCCTCACGCGGGGGCGTGGATTGAAACGGTTTTACACAGGACCCATTCCACGGGGTCGAAGTCGCCCCTCACGCGGGGGCGTGGATTGAAACAAGGCATTAACTATCTACTATGGGAGAAATGGCGAGTCGCCCCTCACGCGGGGGCGTGGATTGAAACCGGAAATAGTTGTCCATTGCATTGTTCCGTCGTCGTCGCCCCTCACGCGGGGGCGTGGATTGAAACCTGTTTTAATCTTACACATATCTGCCTATTTGGGCAGTCGCCCCTCACGCGGGGGCGTGGATTGAAACGCTATTTTGTTAAGAATCAACAATTGGTTAGTAGCGTCGCCCCTCACGCGGGGGCGTGGATTGAAACATACATTCGTTCCTCAATCTCACTCATTAAGGAAAGTCGCCCCTCACGCGGGGGCGTGGATTGAAACAGCAAGCCCGAGTAGGCATACATGGCCTGGTTAGTCGCCCCTCACGCGGGGGCGTGGATTGAAACCCGCAGGTTTTTGAGCGACCGAAGCGTGTTCCCGGTCGCCCCTCACGCGGGGGCGTGGATTGAAACCACTTGGCGCAGCCCGCCATCTGGTTTCCAGCCGGTCGCCCCTCACGCGGGGGCGTGGATTGAAACAAAGTGGCTTGCTGGCGAAAAAGATGGTGTCAGAGGTCGCCCCTCACGCGGGGGCGTGGATTGAAACCTGCTTGTTTACGCAGGGGAACGGTTGTCCCCTGGTCGCCCCTCACGCGGGGGCGTGGATTGAAACCGTTTGCATCGGAGGTGATCGGACCTCCGCGCGTGGTCGCCCCTCACGCGGGGGCGTGGATTGAAACACCCACCCGAACGCGGGCTTGTCGTTTTCGGGATGGTCGCCCCTCACGCGGGGGCGTGGATTGAAACTAACTAGAGCCGATCTGTCCGAGATCAATCTGACGTCGCCCCTCACGCGGGGGCGTGGATTGAAACCATAAGCTTGCTCATCGACATGCCCGAAATGTGGGTGTCGCCCCTCACGCGGGGGCGTGGATTGAAACCATATTGGGTGCCTGTAATCGTAGACCTTGTCATGTCGCCCCTCACGCGGGGGCGTGGATTGAAACAACGTATCCTCGCGGTAGGCCTGCAGCGTCTTTTGTCGCCCCTCACGCGGGGGCGTGGATTGAAACTTGACCAGCTCGACATTGTCCTCATACATCCGCACGTCGCCCCTCACGCGGGGGCGTGGATTGAAACGTGGAAATGGGAGTAAAAACGATGGAAGTATCCTCGTCGCCCCTCACGCGGGGGCGTGGATTGAAACGTTGAGCTGCGCTTGGGAGAAATAGCCTTGATCTGGTCGCCCCTCACGCGGGGGCGTGGATTGAAACTAATTTTGCGCTCCGCCGTAATGTGGCGGGCGTAAGTCGCCCCTCACGCGGGGGCGTGGATTGAAACGGCAACGGTGGTCCTGCTGATGGCCCCGGAGGTCCCGTCGCCCCTCACGCGGGGGCGTGGATTGAAACATCCAATGTATCGAGCTTGATGCAGGCAGCGGAAGTCGCCCCTCACGCGGGGGCGTGGATTGAAACAGGCATTCGAAGCCCGGCACGGACTTGAGCTGAAAGTCGCCCCTCACGCGGGGGCGTGGATTGAAACATCTACACGAAGCTGAAAGATGACCTGGAAGAACAGTCGCCCCTCACGCGGGGGCGTGGATTGAAACACCCAGTAGGCGCAGTCGTTGATAAATTCCCGCGGTCGCCCCTCACGCGGGGGCGTGGATTGAAACTGGTCCAGGAGCGACGCCAGGATTCCGGATTCCATCGTCGCCCCTCACGCGGGGGCGTGGATTGAAACTCCGCTGAACATAGCCGGTGCATCCGATACCAGGTCGCCCCTCACGCGGGGGCGTGGATTGAAACTCCCCATAGCCCTTGGAGAAAAACTTGACGTCCGGTCGCCCCTCACGCGGGGGCGTGGATTGAAACCGAAATTCGGGCATCCCCGCGGATGTCCGGGATAGTCGCCCCTCACGCGGGGGCGTGGATTGAAACCGTTGGCGGCGCGGGCGTATTTCGATTTTACGGGTGTCGCCCCTCACGCGGGGGCGTGGATTGAAACGTCAACCAGCTCGATGGGTTCGTCCGGGACGGGTGTCGCCCCTCACGCGGGGGCGTGGATTGAAACCGTCGCCTAACAGCTCGTTGCTAAACAATGCCAAGTCGCCCCTCACGCGGGGGCGTGGATTGAAACTGAAGTTCGTTGCCGTTCCGATCTGCCTGG
>LUZZ01000436.1 GCA_001603845.1 Syntrophobacterales bacterium Delta_01
CATTTATATAGAGATTCGCATGGATCTATTTGACCTATCCCGGAGCCTATGATGGCCGAAAACGGCGCAAGCAACTCCCAGGAGTCCCGGATCGAGCCCGATGCCGCTTCAAAAGAGCTGGCGGAAAGCATCTTCCGGAGGGTGAGGGAAAAAAAGGAGAGCTACAAGCGTTACAATTTCGAGCGATCGCAGGAAGAAGCCTTCGCCACCTTCTTCGACCTCGCCCAGGAATTCACGACCATCGACAGCATTTACCAGATCTGCGTCGCCGTGCTCAGGGAATTTTTCGAGCTGGAGAGCAGGCTCTACGTGATGAACCCCAAGCGGTCGCGCCTGGAACTGGTCTGCACCAGCGAAAGCGGACTCGTCCCGGAAAGCCGGCGCGACCGGGCGGCCGTAAGCTTGGTGGAGCATCCCACCCAGGAGGACTCGGCGTGGTTTTTCCCGATCCGGGGAAACCAGGCCCTGGCAAGCTTTTTGACCTTCCTGGGCCACACGATCATCCTCGGGGTTTTCCAGGTCTTTCCGAAAGAACCCCTGTCCGAGCGCAAACACTTCTTCCTGGAAAAATTCACGAACCGCATCGGCTATAACCTGCACCAGAAGATGCTGGTCCAGCAGAATATCGACCACATCAAGTTTATCAATCAACTGGTTTCGGATATAGAGCACAACGTCATTTCGCCCAATCTTTACTATAAGCTGTTCCTGCTGCGCCTGAAGAAAATGATCCGAAGCTACGGGGAAGTGGCGGGCCGCATCGAGGAGATCAGCCGGGAGTCGGGCATCGCGTGCCGGTCGGCCACCGATTCTCTGGGGGGTGCCGCGGCCACCCTGAGAAGCACCAACAAGGAGCTTCAGTCCGAGTTCCACGCCCTGTCCAAGCATTACGAGCACACCAGCCTGTTTCTGGAAACCCTTTTCCGCAAGGACCACTTCCAGAAGGGAACGTACGTGCTGAGAAAGCAGTCGTGCAACTTCCGGACGGAGATCATCGAGCCGCTGCTGGACCGCTATTCGAAGCAGTTCGCCAAGAAAGGGATCACCGTGGATTACCGGCTGGAAAACGTGCCCGACGAGCAGGTGACCCTTTTTGTTGACAAAGGACTGATATCGCAGGTCTTCGACAACTTCTTCTCCAACGCGGTAAAGTACACGGATGCCATCGGAGACCAGCTCGGGAACAAGGTGAAGCTGTTCTCCATAAGCCGCCAGATTCTGAAGGACTTTTTCGGAGAGGACAAGCCCGGCGTGCGCTTCAATTTCTTCACCACCGGCACGTCGCTCACTCCGGAACAGGCCGAGCGGATCTTCGAGGAAGGCTTCCGGGTCGGTTCCCAGGCGGAAAGCGGTACGGGCCACGGCCTGAACTTCGTGAACAACGTGGTGGGAATCCACGGCGGGCAGGTGGGTTGCGAACCCCAGGTGTGCGGAAACACAATTTATTTCGTCTTGCCGTTCAAACAGTGATGCCCGGCGCCGGATGCCGGAGCCAAGGATTCAACGTATTGATGCCGGGTGCCCTTATAGGTTATCATGTACATTAACTGAAATTCCCGGGATGGCGGGAATCCGGCGTCCGGGCGTCGTCCCGGCTGTCCACCGGGGATTTCACTGTAACCTGTAAATCTCGATTCGATTTTTGAACGCCGTTCAAGGCTTGCCTCATTTTTTTCGATATCCGGGATAAAGGGGAGAGCGCCGCGCCGGCCGTGCCCGATCGGCCCGCCGGAGCCCGCGCGTGTGCTTGGGGGACCGCTTGACCTTCGGCCCGGGCTGAGTTACCTCTTTTACGGCGGGTATTCGATTTTCGGTATGTTTTGGCGGGGGGCACCGGGCGTGAGACGCCCCTCGGGCCGCGTGCTTTTAACCCTGCAATCCGCTCCCGGCCTTGGCTGGAGCAATTTGAAGTAGCTTAATTGTGCGTTGCTGGTTATAATACGGCGTGCTTACCAGAGGGGGGACAAAATCTCTTCTTCAAGATATGTTCGGATTCACCGATATTGTTTGGTAGACATTCTGTTTTAAGCAGGTGTGGCCAAGGAGGAATTAATGGCTAGAAAGCGTGACGACCGGGGCGGCGAACTCAGATGCTCATTCTGCGGCAAGAGCCAGGATGAGGTGAAGAAACTTATTGCCGGTCCTACGGTATACATTTGCGACGAATGCGTCGAACTCTGCAATGACATCATTGCCGAGGAGTATGAAAGAGAGGGTGCCGCAAGGGCCACGCAAATACCCAAGCCTGCCGAGATCAAAACCGTGCTCGATCAGTACGTAATCGGCCAGGAGAGGGCCAAGAAGATTCTTTCTGTGGCCGTGCACAACCATTATAAGAGAATCGAACTGAAGATCGACAAGAACGAGGTCGAGCTCCAGAAAAGCAACATCCTGATGATCGGTCCCACCGGGTCCGGCAAAACGCTGCTCGCGCAGACGCTTGCCCGCATCCTGAACGTCCCGTTCACCATAGCCGACGCCACGACCCTGACCGAGGCGGGCTATGTCGGCGAGGATGTGGAAAATATACTGGTGAGCCTCATCCAGGCTGCCGATTATGATATCGAGAAGGCGTCGCGCGGGATCGTCTACATCGATGAAATCGACAAAATCGCCAAGAAGTCCGACAGCCCGTCGATCACCCGCGACGTTTCGGGCGAGGGCGTGCAGCAGGCCCTGCTCAAGATCCTGGAAGGAACCGTGGCCAACGTTCCTCCCAAGGGCGGCCGGAAGCACCCGCAGCAGGAGTTCATCAAGATCGACACCACCAATATCCTGTTCATCTGCGGCGGTGCGTTCAATTACCTGGAAAACATCATCCACGGCCGCATCGGCGTCAAGGGCATGGGGTTCGGGGCGGAAATCCGCAGCAAGGAAGAAAAGAGCATCGGTGAAGTGCTGCGGCACGTCCAGCCCGAAGACCTGCTCAAGTTCGGCATGATTCCCGAGTTCGTGGGCCGGCTGCCGGTGATCGCCACCCTGAACGAACTCACCGAGGACGAGCTGGTGGCCATCCTCGGCGAGCCGAAAAACGCCCTGGTGAAGCAGTACAAGAAGCTTTTCGAGCTGGAAAACGTCCGGCTGCGCTTTACGGACGGCGTGCTGAGGGCGATAGCCAAGGAGGCCATCCGGCGGAAGTCGGGAGCGCGCGGACTGCGGTCGATCATGGAAAACATCATGTTGGATATCATGTATGACCTGCCCTCGCATCCCGAGATTCAGGAGTGCATCATCAACGAGGACGTGGTCACCAAGAGCGCTCAGCCTTTGCTGCTCTATCGCGGGCAGGACCAGGAGTCCGCGTAGGCTTTGGATA
>LUZZ01000437.1 GCA_001603845.1 Syntrophobacterales bacterium Delta_01
CTACTGGATCAAGGCGGGAAGCGTGGGCGGGCCGTATCGCGACGGGGTCCCCACGGCAAATTCGGTGCTCTACGATTCCGACGCGCAGTCGGTGACGCTTTTCAGGATCGCCTACGACACGGGAACGCTCCTCGCGGAGCTTTCCGCGCACCGCTTCTGCCGAAACATTCCGACCATCAAAAAGTATATCGACCTTTTGAGGGCCGGGGCAAAATAGGCGCAAGTTTATGATTGTATCTTAGGCCGGTAAATTTGTAGTATTTCAACGATTGTAACCCAATAACCCGATTTCATGGGACCCGGATGACCCTTGAACCCACACTCTCAACTTTGCCGCCGCCACAGCTCCGGTTTTTCCCGGAACTCGATGCCGTGCCCGAGTACTTTACGCTCTACGGGGGGACGGCACTGGCCCTGCGGCTCGGGCATCGGTCTTCAGTCGATTTCGATTTTTTCTCCAACCAACCCGTTGATCCCGGCGATCTGGCGAAAAACATTTCCTTCCTCAAGGAAGCCGAACGGGTGCAGGTTGCCCCCAATACTCTGAAGTGTCGCGTAGAGAGGGGCGGCCCTATCCTGATTTCCTTCTTCGGCGGGCTGGAGTTGGGGCAGGCAGCCCCGCGGGACCGGGTCGCAGGGCGCAGATTCTATGTCGCTTCACTGCTGGACATCGCCGGGACCAAGGCCGCCGTGGTGCAGCAACGGGCTGAGGCGAAAGACTACATTGATATGGACGCCCTGATTTTGAACGGAATCGATCTGCCGACCGCGCTTTCAGCGGGAAAAATCATATACGGCCGTGCATTCAACCCCATAATCACGTTGAAGGCCTTGAGTTTTTTCAATGATCTGGCGACAACACTGCCCGCCGATGTGCGCAAACGCCTAGCCGCCGCCGTCAAAGCGGTCGATACGGCAAATCTTCCCGTGCTCGCACCGTACACCAAACGCGCAGACAAAAGCGGGGATCGGAAATGAAGCCCCTGCCCCGCACGCCCGAACTGCTCAATGTCGCACGCAGGATCGTCTGGTTCAAAGAACCGGGGGAAGCGCTTGCCGATCCGCTCCATTTTCTCGCACACGTCATGACTTATGGGACGGTCGAGGATTTGATCGCCGTTCAGAAGGTGGTAGGGAAGGAAGATTTTTGCGAGGTCCTGGACAATCCTCCGCCCGGCGTTTTCGATAAGCGCTCGTGGGCCTATTGGAACCTGAAATGCGGCAGGGAGCCCGCGCCCCCCTTGCCGGTAAGGCGCGGACTGCAGGCGGAAAAACCGGGCACGTGAGGCCCACTCCGTTCTTGCGCCGGCGGAAAGCTTCAGCGGGCGGCCTTGCGCACCGCCGCGATTTCACGCACCGCCTGGTTTACCGTTTTGAATTCATGCTGAAACCAGGTCCCCAGGAAGGAGTCGTCGGCCACCAGCCGGGGCGGATCGCCGGCCCGGATCGGTTTTTCCACGACGTTGACCCGCACTCCCAGTTCCTTTTCCACAACGCCCAGCAACTCCCGGACCGAGACCCCGGAACCGGTCCCCACGTTGGACACCAGCCGCTCGCGTGAGGCGAGCATGTCGATGGCCCGGATGTGCGCCTGGGCGAGGTCCATGACGTGCACGTAGTCC
>LUZZ01000438.1 GCA_001603845.1 Syntrophobacterales bacterium Delta_01
TGCGTCAAAATCGGCGGGACAAGGCTTCACTAAATGTGATATATTTTTGCTAAATATCGTTTTTTCGTTAAATACCGTGAGAGACGCGGCGGGGTTTTTCCTGCAACGGCCGGGTCTGCATGACCGGAGAGACCACTATGAAATTGGACGAGAACGAATTTTTCCGCCAGGCCACGCTGCGGATCTGCAGCAGCCTGGATATCGAACGGGCCCTGTTCAACTGCCTGCAATACATCCGGCTGTTCATGCCGGTCGCCAACGTCNNCAGGGAGGCCGTCCGGGAGGTCGAAGCCAGCGCCCAGGCCGGCGACATACGGATCATCAACCACGGGGAAGACGACACGGTGGTGAAAATCCTTCGCCCCTACATCGAATTAGCCAATCGCTGCAGCCTGGTCGTGGACCTGGCCGTGGAAGGGCTGCGCCTGGGTTCCTTCGTCCTGCTGGCGGAAACGGGGGCGCAGTTTACCCCCGAGCACGTCCGCCTGATGTCGCTTCTGCGAGAGCCTCTTTCGATGGCTATGTCCAATGCCCTGCGCTACGAGGAGGTGGTGAGGCTCAAAGATATCGTAGACGCCGAAAACCGGGAACTCAACCGTGAACTGCGCCATTTTTCGGGTGGAGAGATCATCGGCGCCGAATACGGGCTGCGGGGGGCGATGGAGATGGTGCGCCAGGTGGCGCCGCTCAACTCTCCGGTGATGCTTCTCGGGGAAACCGGGGTGGGCAAGGAGGTGATCGCCAATGCCATCCACTACACTTCCACGAGGAGCAGCGGTCCGTTCGTCAAAGTAAACTGCGGGGCGATTCCCGACAACCTGATAGACAGCGAGCTGTTCGGACACGAAAGAGGCGCGTTCACGGGGGCCATCGCTCAAAAGCGGGGGCGGTTCGAACGGGCCGACGGGGGCACCATTTTTCTCGACGAAATCGGCGAGCTGCCGCTCCAGGCGCAGGTGAGGCTCCTGCGGGTGCTCCAGCACAAGGAAATCGAGCGGCTGGGCGGGACCCGGACCATTACGGTGGATGTGCGCATCATCGCCGCCACCCACCGGGACATGGAGGAACTGGTGCGCACGGGGGTGTTCCGCGAAGATCTGTGGTTCAGGATGAACGTATTTCCCATCACCATCTCCCCGCTGCGGCACCGCAGGGAGGATATCCCGGCCCTGGTGCACCACTTCATCGAGATAAAATCGAGGGACTTGAAGATCTACCCTCCGCCTTCCATTTCGGCCGAAGAGGTCGAACGGCTGAAGGCCTATCACTGGCCCGGAAACGTACGCGAGCTGGAAAACCTGATCGAGCGCGAGCTTATCTACAAAAGAGGCAAGGAAAAGGCCGGGCGGCTGACGTTCGAACATTCCGAAATGCAGCCGAAGCCGGAAAACCCGGGCATGCTCGACGGCATCGACCACAACCTGCCGACTCTGGACGAAACCGTTTCGCTGCATATCCGCCGGGCGCTCCGGGCGGCCAACGGCAAAATAAGCGGCCCCAGGGGGGCGGCCCAGCTCCTGGGGATCAACCCCAATACGCTCCGAAGCCGGATGAGAAAACTGGGCGTTTCCTTTAAATATTCCTGGGACGATTGACGCCCGCCGGCGGCGTCCTGTACGCGGGAAAGCTCCCCGGTGCATATCCGGAAGCTTTTTGTTCCAAATACGCATTTCCTTATCTATAGTTTCACTAATGCCTGCATCAGCAATATAGTGAATATTTATACAAAGTACTATAGATAATTATACAA
>LUZZ01000066.1 GCA_001603845.1 Syntrophobacterales bacterium Delta_01
GCCTTCCCGTTCCCGAAGCGAAGGCAGCCGGATGGTCACCACCTGGAGCCTGTAGTAGAGGTCTTCCCTGAACTTGCCTTCGGCCAGCGCCGCTTCCAGGTTCCGGTTCGTGGCCGCGATGATCCGCACGTCAACGGGGATCGGTTCCCGCCCGCCCAGCCGTTCCACGCTTTTTTCCTGGAGCAGCCGCAGGATCTTCGACTGGATCCCGAAGGGCATGTCGCCGATCTCGTCCAGGAACACCGTCCCCCCGTTCGCTTGCTCGATCCGCCCTACCCTCCGGTTGGCGGCCCCGGTGAAAGCACCCTTTTCATACCCGAAAAGCTCGCTTTCCAGGAGAGTTTCGGGAATCGCAACGCAGTTTATGACCAGAAAAGACCTGTCCGACCGGGCGCTGTGCTGGTACAGCGCGCGTGCGACCAGTTCCTTGCCCGTCCCCGATTCTCCGCGAATGAGCACGGTGGCATCCGTCGACGCCACCCTCCCGATGGCCTTATAAACCTCGTGCATGGGCCGGCTGCGCCCCACGATGGCCTCGACGTGGGCCTCATCGGGCACCGCGTCCAGCTCCACCCGCGACCGCATGAACCGGCCGGCCTCGACGGCTTTGTCGATCAACGCCAGGATTTCGGGGATATTGAACGGTTTCAGCACGTAGTCGAAGGCGCCCATCTTGGTGGCTTCGATGGCCGTTTCCGTGGTGCCGAACGCGGTCATGATGATAACCGGCAGCAGCGGCTCGATTCGGCGGATCGCCCGGAACGTCTCCAACCCGTTCATGCCGGGGAGCCTGACGTCCATGATCACCAGTTCGAAATTTCCGGCGCGCACCATGGGCAGAGCGGCTTCGCCGCTGGCGGCCGTGCTGACCGCATGGTCCTCCTGGCTCAGCAGCTTGTCGAAGCTTTGCCGCAGATGGAGATCGTCATCGACTATAAGGATCGAAGCCACGCACGGTCCTCCCGGCACGGAAGCGTGATGGTGAACGTCGTGCCCCTGGTCGGCTTGCATTTCACGCTGAGGCAGCCGTCGTGTTCCTCGATGATGCGGGCGACGATGCTGAGCCCCAGGCCCGTGCCTTCCTCCTTGGTGGTAAAGAACGGCTGGAAGATCTTTTCCCGGATCCCGTCGGGAATTCCGGGCCCGTTGTCGCTGACCTTGATCACCGCGACCCTGCCCATGGGCTCCGAGGTCCCCTCCTCTTCCGTGATCAGGATGCGCCCGCTGTCCCCGGTCGCTTCGCAGGCGTTTACGATCAGGTTTACAAAAACTTCCTTCATCTGTTCGGGGTCCATGTCGATGTCGGGAAGCCGGCGGCCCCGTTGCAGTTCGAGTTCCACGCCGTAGGATTCTATCCGGTGGCGCAGGAGCTGAATGGCCATGTCCACCACGTCCGACGGGCTCATCTTCTGGATTTTGAGCTTGGGCGGCCTTGAAAATTCGAGGAAATTCTGAACAATAGTGTCAATATGGCCGATTTCCTCGGAAATCACGTCGAAATCTTCCTTCTGAGCCTCGGAAAGCGAGAGGGTACGCCCCATGGTGAACAGCCGCATTTTTACCGACGTGAGGGGGTTTCTGATGCTGTGGGCCACTCCGGCCGCCAGCTTTCCGATTTGCGCCATTTTTTCGGACTGCAGCAGGCTTTCCCGGCTCTGCTGAAGCTGCGTGCGCGTGCTGTCCACGCTTTCGATCAGGCCCCGTATCCGGTTGCCCAGCGCCTTGACTTCGTCGCGTTCCTCCGGGCCGGCGTTTTCATGCCGGTCCACAGCGACGGCCAGCATCCGCAGGGGCGCCAGCACGCGCTGGAGGAGCAGGAAGGCCAGAATGATGCCCAGCACCCCGGCGCACACCATGGCGGCGGACGCCGCGGCCTCGAAGAACTTCACCTGCGACCGGATGCTCTTGGAAAGGGATTCCACGGCGCTGTACTGCGCCACCTTGAACTGCTCGCACAGGTCCCGGATCGCAAAGAAAGGGCTGCGCACGTTTTTGTGGATTTTGTATCCCTCGTCGCGCCTGCCCTCCTTGTACAGTTCGATGACCTGGTCGCGCATCTCGCTGTAGTGGATGTAGCGGGATTCGATCTCGTTGAGGATCTCCCGTTCGGGCTCCGAACTCACGATCTCCCGCGCCTTTTTGAGCCAGCCCGCGAACGCGTACCGGTGCTGGTCGAGCTGCGAGAGCCACTCCGCGTTTCCGTCGATGAAATAGTAGCTCAACAGCCCCCGCTGCATGGCGAGGGCGCTCTCCAGCTCCTGGGCGACATTGAGCGCCGCCACGCGCGACTTGAACGCCGAGGATACGGCGGCCTCCATCCGGTGCATCATCAAAATGGTGGTCACACCACCCAGAAGGGCAATGACCACCAGCACCGTGAGGGCGCACATGATTTTGGTCCGCAGGCTTACATGCCTGAACCGCCCGAGCATGGGAACCGCCTCGTTGAGGATTATTCTTTCATGGTCGGAAACAGCAGCAACACCCCGTCGTATTCGGAAGCGATCCGCGGCACGAGGTCGTTTTCCCAAAACGCGCCGAGACCGGCGAGCCCCCGCGTGGCAAGCGCCAGCATATCGGCCCCTGTCTTGTGGGCGGTGCCCCCCACGGCCTGGATGGCTTCGCCCCGCTGCACCTCGCCGCCGGCTTCGATACCGCGCGAAAGCAGCCCTTCCACTTCCTTCCTCGCCCTTGCCGAAGTCTCCTCGGCTTCCATTTGGAGCACCAGCCGGGTGGCACGGGGCGTCAGTACGCCGGCCGGGGCCTCGCGGGGGCTGATGCTGCCGAATGTGGGCACCACGTAGAGAAGATGCAGTTTTGCCCCGGATATATTCGCCAATTCGGTGCAGGCGGTCAAGACCGGAGCGCTCTCCGGGGTCCTGTCCAGCAGGGCCAGGATGCTTTGGGGACCGAAAGCCGGCGCGCGGCCGTACTGGTCGGCCTTGACCAGCAGCACCGGCGTCCTCCCGTGCGTCAACACCTGCTCGGCGTTGGTCCCGAAAACGAAACGCATGACGCCGCCGCTGCCGTGCGTGCACAGGACGATCAGGTCCTGTTCCAGTTCTTCGGCGTGTTCGGCGATGCACTTCGGCACGTCCCCCTGGGGGACCTCGTGCACGTGGCTGGACACCGTAAGGCCCCATCCCCGCAGCTTTTCGGCGATGGCCGCGATGTAGCGCTCCGCTCCCACGGCGTCCTGGAGATGCGTATCGCCGTGAATGTTGCTCGGCGGCCGTTTTTCTATCACGTGGAGAAGTTTTACGGCGCAGGGCATCAGCTCCGCCATCCTTCTCACCACCGGGAGCACCGATTCGGCCAGCCGGGAACCGTCGAGCGGAACCAGCAGGTTTGAAAACATGTCTTGTCCTCCGCTGTCGCCGGCAGAAGCTTATCCGGCAGCCATGCTGTACAGGAGATAGAGGTTGAGTACCACGATCATTGCGGCCGCGATTGCCGCCAGCACGGTGGTCGGGAGCTTGTTTACGAGCGGACCCATTATTTTCCTGTTTCCGGTAAACATTACCAGAGGGATGATAGCGAAAGGAAGCCCGAAACTCAGTACCACCTGGCTGATGACAAGGGTCCGGGTGGGATCGAGCCCCATCGCCAGCACCGCCAGGGCCGGGATGACGGTGATCAGGCGCCGGATCCATACCGGAATCTTGAAATGGATGAAGCCCTGCATCACCACCTGCCCGGACATGGTCCCCACCGCCGAAGACGACAGGCCGGCGGCGAGCAGTGAAATGCCGAACACGTCGCTTGCCGCGCGTCCCAAAAGCGGGGAGAGCGTCTTGTAGGCCTGTTCGATGGTACCCACTTCGTACATCTGCCGGGTGTAGAAAGTCGATGCGGCCATGATCAACATGGCGGCGTTTACCGCACCGGCAACGGTCATGGCGATCACCACGTCCGCCAGTTCGTAGCGGTAGAGCCTCTTTAATTTTTCGGGCTCTTTTACCACGATGCGCCCCTGGGTGAGGGCGGAGTGCAAAAAGATGACGTGGGGCATGACGGTCGCGCCCAGTATTCCCGCCGCCAGCAGGATGCTCTCCTCGTCCACGAACCGGGGTCTGAAAACGGCCAGGGCGATTTCCACAGGATCGGGTTTTACCAGAAATATTTCAATGAGATAGCTTACCGCAACGACCCCTATCATGGCGGCGATCACCGCTTCGATGGGCCGGAACCCGTAGCGCTGGAGCCCCAGGACCAGAAAGGTGATCACCCCGGTCAAAATCCCCGCCCACACCAGCGGAATGTGGAACAGCAGAAAAAGGCCGATCGCGGCCCCCACGAATTCAGCGAGATCGGTGGCGATGGCCACCACTTCCATGATGACCCACATCACCCAGACCATGGGCCGCGGAAAATGCTCCCGGCAAAGCTCGGACAGGTTGAGCCCGGTGGCGATGCCCAGCTTTGCGGAAAGGGTCTGGATGAACATGGCGATGAAGTTGCTGGCGACAATGACCCACAGGAGCGTATAGCCGTACTTGGCGCCTCCCTGGATATTGGTCGCGAAATTTCCGGGGTCGATATAAGCAACCGCCGCCACAAAGGCGGGGCCCAAAAAGGGGAAAAGCCTTCTGTACCAGGGAACGGAGGGCTCCTTGCCCAATACCTTTTCCGCTGCGGCCAGCGTCCCGGTGTCAAAGCTGCGGGACTTCGTTTCGGAACCCGTTTCCGCCACGTCAGGTCCTTCCGGTTCGGGGGATTGAAAACAAGAGGATTTCAGTGCCTTCTGTTAAGCATCCCCGGTCCGGCCCGCCACCTTGCGAACCGCCGATCATGAAGCGAAACCGCAAACCGGCCGCTTCCCGAGACCCGGCTTGGTGTGCTCCGTCGGCGCGCGGGCAGTGTGGTTAAAGCTGGCTTCTCGTCAAAATTAAGGTATAAAATATACCAATTCCGATTCCGGCACATAAGGTTCGATTATGCTAAAGAGGCTCGGCTCGTTCCTTCGAAATGTCCGGCAACCCAAAACCAGGGTTTCGCCCGATTCCCTCAACAATGTTTTCCACAGCAAATACGAGCGATTCAAAGAGCTGCTGGATTCAAACTCCGAGCTGGCGACCATCATTTCGGAAATCGAAGAAAAACTCCAGGGCTACGAAGTCTTCGGCATGGCTTATATCCGGTCGGTGGCCGCCCGCGCCATATTTCACGCCCTCCGGATGGTGGGCAGCTTCGACGCACTCTCCAACGGCAGGTACCCGGCGCTGCATGAAGTCTTCGACTCCATCAACTCGGCAATAAGCCAGGAATTGAGGACCAGGCAGGAGAACGGCACCGAGGAGCTTGTGCTTCCCTATTCGCGGGTCACCATGGACATGGTGGACTGGGTGGGCGGAAAAAACGCGAACCTGGGAGAGATGAAAAACCGCGTCCACCTGCCCGTCCCCGACGGTTTCGCCATCACCACCAGGGCTTTCGGCCTGTTTCTTGCCGAAAACGACCTGTTCGACCAGATCGCCATGAAAAAGATGGCCCTGAACACCAGCGACGCCGAATCCCTGAACGCCGCCAGCGAGGAAATCCAGAAACTGATCATCACCGCACCCGTTCCCGGTCCGCTTGCCGACGCCATCCTCGGCGCCTACGACGAACTGGCGCGGGCCGTCCCGGACGCCGACGCCCACCCGCCCCGCATCGCCATGCGCAGCAGCGCCCTGGGCGAAGACAGCGAACTCTCCTTCGCCGGCCAGTACCTTTCCGTCCTGAATATCGCCCGCGAGCAAGTCCTCAAGACTTACACGTACGTCATCGCCAGCCTCTTCACCCCGCGCGCGATTTCCTACCGGCTCATGAAAGGAATACCGGACGACCACGCCGCCATGAGCGTGGCCTGCATCCGCATGGTGGACTCGGTGACAAGCGGCGTGATGTATTCCCGGCATCCCTTCGAAAACGACGACAGCGTTACCATTTCCGCCGTGTGGGGGCTGGGGCCCTACGCGGTGGACGGCGCCGTAACGCCCGACAAATACAGGGTGAGCCGGCACGACGGGCGCATACTCGAAAAGGACATCTCCACCAAGCCCATAAAGCTGGTGAGCAATCCCGACGGCGGCCTTCTGCAAAAAACGGTGGAGGGCGGGGAGCAACAGTTTGCGTGCCTGAGCGACGAGCAGATAAAAATCCTTGCCGGCTACTCGCTTCAGCTTGAAAAACACTACGGTTTTCCCCAGGATACCGAATGGGCGATCGACAGGGACGGCAACTTTTTCATGCTCCAGACCCGCAGGCTCGCAACCGGCATCCAGGTGAGCGAACAGCCGGTCGAAGTGACGGAGCGGTCCGATTACCCGGTCCTGGTGGAAGGCGGCGCGGTAGCCTTTCCCGGCGTGGGATGCGGCAGGGCCTTTCACGTCCGTTCGGACGAAGACCTTCTCGACTTTCCCGAACAGGGAGTGCTGATCGCCCCCCAGCCTTCCTCCCGGTTCATGGTGGTCATGTCCAAGGCGAGCGCCATCGTTACCGACTACGGGAGCATCACCGGCCACATGGCCTCCCTTACCCGGGAGTTTTCGGTACCGGCGCTGCTGGACACCCGCACGGCGACCTCCGCCATCGAGCCGGGAATCGAAATCACCGTGGACACCGCTTCGAAAAGAATCTACCGGGGGATCGTCCCCGAACTGGTAGCCCTGCAGCGAAGCAGAGAACAGCACATGCAGGGCACCCCGGTGTACGAAACCCTCAAGCGCATCGCGTCCTTCATCACGCCCCTGCGGCTCTTCGATCCCGGGTCGCCCGATTTCACTCCGCAAAACTGCCGTTCGCTCCACGACCTGATGCGCTTCATCCATGAACTCTCCTATTCCGAGATGTTCAGGATAAGCGACCTGGTGTCCGACCACGAGGGGGTCGCCGTAAAGCTGGCGGCGCCCATACCGCTGGACCTGTACGTGATCGACCTCGGCGGCGGACTGTCGGGCGTGACCGGGCATTCCGCAAAGTACGAAGACGTGGTGTCCGTCCCGTTCCGGGCGCTGCTGGACGGAATGCTTTGCGATGAGCTGCTCACGTTGCGGCCCCGCCCCATCGAACTGCGCGGTTTCCTGTCCGTGGTCGGCGAGCAGATGTTTCAAAACCACCTGAATTCCGACCGGTTCGGCAACCGCAGTTATGCCATCATTTCGGACAAGTACCTGAACTTCAGCTCCCGCGTTGGGTACCACTACGGGGTGCTCGACAGCTACTGCGGAAAAACACTCAGCAAAAACTACATCTCGTTTTCATTCAAGGGAGGTGCGGCGGACGAAACGCGCAGAAACCGGCGCGCCCGCGCCATAGCGCTGATCCTGGAGGCGCTGGGGATGAGCGTGGAAGTGATCGGCGATACCGTACGGGCCAGGGTCCAGAAACTGGAAGCCAGCCTGCTCGCCCAAAAGCTGGATATCATCGGCAGAATGCTCCAGTTCACGCGCCAGTTGGACATGCTCATGAAAAACGAAGAAAGCGTCCGGGTCATCGCGCAGGCGTTTCTCAACGGGGACTACCAGCTTTAGGACCGGTTCGTAAATAAATGGTATGGGCTTCGCGAATTAACGTGAGGCTTATAAAAACGGCAAGCGGCCGTCAAATCTTCTTGACCAGGTACCCGACTTCCACGCTGACCTGTGCGCCCGCGCGAGCGCGCGCATCTTTCAAATCCACGGAATCCACCGTTATTTCCTCGACCGGCCGTCTCCGCTCATCCATCAGCACCAGCCTGGCCCCCGCCTTGATCCCGTGCACGGCCCCCAGCCCGAAATAGACCGAAGCACCGTCCTTGTCCCGTTTCACGTGGTAGACTTCCGCCTCTCCCTGCTGCGCCATCAGCCTGTCCCTCACTCCGGACATGAAATACAGGCACGCGCAACACACCAGCATCAGCACGAAAGAGCCAATCGCAAGTATCATGGAGTTCAGGCCTGAGAGCCTCATCAGCAACGACTTCGCGCCGGCCTGTTTGGCGGCCTGGTCCCGGTAAACCACCACATCGAAGGTGTTGGCCTTTATTTTCCTGGAATCGACCTTGCCGAAGACGACGATCTTGTACGTTCCGGGCGCGGTATCGGGTGCAACCCCCAGGGTGGCCTTCCACATCTTGCCCCCGAACCAGAACCCGGTCACCACCTCTTCGAGTGCCAGGGAAACCCGCTCCGAGGTACTCTCGTAAGTCATGCCGGACACCCCTTCGGCACCGGGGGCAAGCGGCCCCAGCAGGCTCGACGACTGTCCGGGGAGCAGTTCCAGCGTGTTGGAAGGCTCCCGCAGGTAGGCCACGCTGCTGTCCAGGGTAAACAGCGCGAACAAAATACTGAACCCGGCGGCGACCCTGGCCACCCTCTTCTTCCAGAGGCTTATGCTTTGCGCGTCCATTACCGGAAAGCCCGCCTTGAGCCGCAATCACGTCCCAAAGCGGGAATCGTGGCCGGCAAATCGGCGGAAACGGCCCTGACGCCGGCTCCTGCCGCGATGCTTTTTCGCAGATTCATGTGAGGCGACATCCCCTTTTTCGATCCGGTCCTATTCCCGGTAAATGCCGGTCCTGGTGACATTCATGAACCGCAGGGCCTTGCCCTTTTCCTTATAATAGATGCGGACTTCATCGCCCAGGGTCCACGTGATATCGGAAAGGGTGAAATACTCGTCGGGCAGCGAAAACATGGTAACGGTTTTCTGCCTTGGGGAGTAAACCGTTATCATCTTCCTGTCCCGGTCGACAACCGGAAACCGTTTGGCGCTCTTGAGAAAATAGTCGTAGACAAGCGGGTCCGTTCGCTCCACGCTCTCTTTTTGATCTATCAGCGTGTAGCGGATCTTCTTAAATCCACCCGAAACCGCGTCGAAGATCGTTATTTCGTTTTTCGCGGTATCCAGTTTCATCCTCAGGCCGGCCCGCGGGACGGGGCCGGTTTCCGCCGGATCGTCGGGCAAAGTGAACACCACGGGAGGGAGACAGGAATACTCCGGGTCGCCCCGGCCGTCTCCCGCGTCACGAATCAGGGTTACGGCCCGCGTTTCCCGGTCGAACCCTATGACCCTTCCCTGGTCGACCTTCCCGTGCTCACATCCCAGGGACAAAACAATAGCCGGAATGAGCAGGATTGCAACCATTGTTTGCCGGCGCCATGCCGCCGGGAGGCCGCACATCCATTTCCGGCTCACTGAACCACAAATCTTGTTTTGCACTGTATGGACGATCCGACGGCCGAAACGGGGCCGACTAATGTTTGGAGGATTCACCGGGCTTCCAGCCGATGCCCGCCCGGCTCATTGCCAGGTCTGCGAGCATTCCGAGAATTCCTCCGACGGCCGGAACGGCGAAGACCGCCAGAACGGCGAACCACAGGCGGCTCTCGTTGTAGATGTTCGCACACCAGGCAGCGATTCCGTTTAGATTCCTCGTGTCGGCCACCAGGACCACGGGAGCGGCGGAGCCCCCCACCGCATCGGAACATACCAGGGACGACAGGAGGGACACGATGAACAGGATAACCATGTTGCGCATGCCATAATACCTCTACGGGAAAAGGTAAATGCATTTGCAAGGCACATGCCAGCCTTGGCCGGCACCTCTATTGGCTAATTATCCAATGATTTCCATGGGATGTGCTCAGAGGAACGCGCAGGAGGCAGTACTGTTACAAATTAGTGAAACCAGCGGATGACAAACTGTCACCTGGAATGGACAAGCCGGAGAAGTCCCGGCCGTTTCAGGCAATGTCGTCGATTAATTTGCGAAGGGAATTGATCATGATCGGTTTGATGAAATACCCGTTGGCCCCCATATCCAGGGCCTTTTTTATGTGCTCCTTCTGGTTCAGGTAGGCGTCCACGATTACCGTCGTCCCGCACGGGATCCCGCGAATCAGGTCCAGCAGCAGGAAATGGTCCTGTTCGAGGATCGTAAAATCCGCCAGCACGCAGTTGAACGAGATCTCGGAAAGAAGACTCCTGGCCTCCTGGGGTGTCCTCACCCAGTAGCACTTGTAGTTTTTGGTATGGGTTTCCAGCGCCCGCGTGAAAAGCTCGGCCGTATCCCGCTCGGGGTCCAATATGAGTATGTGTCTCCGATTTACGTCGTTCATCCTAAACCCGGTCTCCAACGGGTGCCCTGCCATTGAACCTTACCGAACGCACACCGTCGCACCCCGCGAGGCACGACAACGGTGTTGCATCCCGGCGACAATCCGCCCGATTGTATTTTGAGTTACAAACTTTATGCCATAAGCAGTGCTGAAAAAGTTTTGCCATGGCAGGAACTTATCGGACTTCGCGTACCAACGGGACGGCTTTTCGCCCCCGCGTTTCCACCGCAACGAGGCCGGCCGCCAAGCGGCCCCGGATCCGCTGCGCAGCAAAAGGCAATCCGGACTCGGAACAATGCGCAGAAGACCTCCATGCTCGCCCGGTTTTTTTTCAATAATTCAGGCCGACTTCCATCCCTGCACTGCTCCAATGCGGGGACCCGCCCCACTGCGGGACCGCACGCCGTCGCATCCTCCTCTGCAGCCTGCGGCCTTTCCGGCCGGATTTTTGCATCTCTAAATCTCCGGCATAAGGAGTCGTTCCGGCGCCGGGCAGGCAGCACAAGCGCTGCTCTACCCGGATATGTTTATATTCCGGATGCTTATAACTTAAACAACAAGTAGTTCAGAATAACGGATATTTTCATATATGTCAAACAATGTGGTTGAAATAGCAAATGACGAAGATTATTGTAAAAGGGTACTCTCTTTAG
>LUZZ01000439.1 GCA_001603845.1 Syntrophobacterales bacterium Delta_01
GCCCCAAAGAACGGCCGGCCGGCTTCTGTCGGAACGGGGGCTGCTGAAGGGGGCCGTGGCGGCAAAGGTGGAGGAGCGGCTTGTCGATCTTTCGAGCGCACTCGCCGAGGGAACGACGGTCGAGCCGGTTCCGGGGGAGAGCGAAGAAGGGCTTGACGTCCTGCGCCATTCCGCCTCGCATCTCATGGCTCAGGCGGTGTGCCGCCTGTTTCCCGGCACGAAGCTGGGAATCGGCCCGTCCATCAAGGACGGTTTCTACTACGACATGCAGATCGCCGGGCAGTTCACCGAAGAGGACCTGCCCCGCATCGAAAAGGAAATGGTCCGCATCGTGAACGAGGGACTCACGGTGGAACGTGTCCTTCTTCCCCGGGAGGAGGCGCTCGCGCTTTTCAAGGAACGGGGAGAGAGCTATAAGGAGGAACTGATCCGGGACCTTCCGGACGAGCAGATCTCCTGCTACCGCCAGGGAGAGTTCATCGACCTGTGTCGGGGACCCCACGTGCCGAACACCAAGATGCTCCGACACGTGAAGCTCCTCTCCGTCGCGGGCGCGTACTGGCGGGGTGACGAGAAGAACGCCATGCTGACCCGGGTGTACGGCACGGCCTTCGCGAGTGCCCAGGCGCTGGAGGACTATCTGAAGAGGATGGAGGAGGCGAAGCGGCGGGCTCACCAGAAGCTCGGAAAGGAACTCGACCTCTTCAGCATCCAGCCCGAGGGGCCGGGCTTTCCCTTCTTCCACCCCAAGGGTATGGTGATCATCAACAACCTTGTGGACTTCTGGAGGAAGGAACACGTGCGCCGGGGCTACTGCGAGATCCGCACGCCCCTCATCCTCGACCGGGAGCTGTGGATCCGCTCCGGGCACTGGGATCACTACCGGGAGAACATGTACTTCACCAAGATCGACGACCGGGACTTTGCCGTGAAGCCCATGAACTGCCCCGGGGGGATGCTGGTCTACAAGTCCCAGCTCCGAAGCTACCGGGATCTGCCCCTCCGCATGGCCGAACTCGGAACGGTGCACCGTCACGAGCGCTCCGGCGTGCTCCACGGGCTCATGCGGGTCCGCTGCTTCACCCAGGACGACGCCCATCTCTACGTCACGCCCGAGCAGATCAAGGACGAGATCCTGGGCATCATGGACCTGATGCACTACGTCTACAACGACGTGTTCGGCTTCAAGTATCGGGTGGAGCTGTCCACCCGCCCCGAGAAGGCCATGGGCGATCCCCTCATGTGGGAGAAGGCGGAGCAGTCCCTCCGGGAGGCGCTGGAGGAGGGGGGCGTTCCCTTCAAGATCAACCCCGGCGACGGGGCCTTCTACGGTCCAAAGATCGACTTTCATCTGGAGGACTGTATCGGCAGGACCTGGCAGTGCGGGACGATCCAGCTCGATTTCCAGATGCCCGAGAAATTCGACATCACCTACGTGGGCTCCGACGGGGCGCAACACCGTCCTGTCATGCTGCACAGGACGGTCTTCGGGAGCCTTGAGCGCTTCTTCGGCATTCTCATCGAGCACTTTGCGGGGGCCTTCCCCTACTGGCTCGCTCCGGTGCAGGTGAAGCTGCTTCCCGTGAAGGACGCGCATCTTCCCTACGCCCGTGAGGTGGAGACCATGCTGCGCGGCTGGAACGTGCGGGTCGAGAAGGACCTCCGGGACGAGAAACTGGGCAAGAA
>LUZZ01000440.1 GCA_001603845.1 Syntrophobacterales bacterium Delta_01
ATATATTACAGTATGGAAATCGTATATACTATCTTTACTGGGTAATTATGTACTTGATATATGTCAAGGTGCATTTACCGAAAATATGAAAAAGCTTGATAAACTCCTTTCTGCTGTAGGCCTACGAACAGTTGATCCTACTGCCAATACAGTTTTCTCACAATTAACAAACCTTCTTCGGCGATTCACACGTCTACGATCTGCAGAAGTCAGCTTCTCTGTTACCGACACTGGAATGCCAATAGTTACTCCTAAAGTTGAATTCGATGGCTTAAGTGTTCAACAATCAGACGCACAGACAACTGTAAATAGCGATGACGCTTTGGCCCTCCTAGACCAAGTAATTTTGGATCTAGGTCTAAAAATGTGGTTGGTATTAGATCGGCTCGATGAGGCATTCGTCGGTTTTCCATATATTGAAGTCCCTGCTTTGAGAGGGCTTTTCAGGACATACCTAGACTTGCAGGCGTATGGTCAAATGAAGCTCAAGCTTTTTGTAAGAAACGACCTGTTTAGGAAGATCACTCGTGGTGGGTTCGTCAATCTCACACACATCAATGCTCGGCGTGTCCAAATATTATGGCATCCTGAAGATCTTCATGCTCTTCTTTGCCGTCGAATAAGGCAAAGTCCTGATTTTCTCCAGTGTTTCGGCCTTACGGAAAGAATAAGCGATGATGAATTGTTTAATACGGTCTTTCCTAAACAGGTTGACGTGGGAGAGAAAAAGCCAACGGCTTGGAACTGGATGCTGTCACGTGTCCGAGATGGTAAAGGGCTCACGCCCCCTAGAAATCTCATAGATCTTGTAAACAAGGCTGTTGAAGCCCAATCACGCAGAGAGGAACGCGACCCGCGCGAATTCAGCCCTTCCATCCCGCTACTTGAGTCCGACGCAATCCGCAAAGCTCTCGCTGCCTTAAGCGAGCAACGGGTTCAGGATACCTTGCTTGCCGAAAGTGGAGACTTCGCAGGTTATATCTCTGCATTTGCTAACAGCAAAGCAGAACATGATGATTCGACTCTTGCTGCGACCCTCGGGCTAACGGGTGGAGAGCTTGAGGCAGTAGTCGCAGAACTCGTGGAGATCGGCTTTCTTGAGAAAACTGGCGTTACCTATAAAGTCCCAATGTTATACCGAAGTGGCCTCAAAATTATACAGGGCAGGGCGTCTACCTCTCAAGGGAATGGAGTCGTGTAGGGTGGGCACGGCTCTTTTGTGCCCACCATTTCCCCCATTCTCTTGCGGCCGGTGGGCCACGATAAGACTTGCGCTCACTCTACATCTCCGGAGATACCCTGTGAAAGGGTTCCATCGCGCTCATTGAGAGTTCTGTTCATCCGTTATGCAGCCCCTTCAGGGCTGAAAAATATCATATTCTACGACCCGATTCCCCAGGGTGGCGCTTACGCTGACCCTGGGCTGATATATCCAGCCCCTTCGGGGCGAAGGCCCCGACAGGAATTCCCCCTTTTGAATCACGGTCTACGGGGAGTCAATCCCCGCGCCGCCGATCATCCCGGCAACAGCCCCTCCAACCTGGGAGTCGTGTGGGCACGGCTCTTTTGTGCCCACCATGTTCCCTCTTCTTCTGTGGCCGGTGGGCACGACGGAGCCGCACTCACTCTACATCTCCGGAGATACCCTGTGAAAGGGTTCCCATCGCGCTCACTGAGAGGTCCTGTTCATCCGTTATGCAGCCCCTTCAGGGCTGAAAAATATCATATTCTACGACCCGATTCCCCAGGGTGGCGCTTACGCTGACCCTGGGCTGATATATCCAGCCCCTTCGGGGCGAAGGCTCCGACAGGAATTCCCCCTTTTGAATCACGGTCTACGGGGAGTCGATCCCCGCGCCGCCGATTATCCCGGCAACAGCCCCAAAGGCCGTGTCCACGCCGCCTCGCGGCTCAATTGGGCCTAGGCGCGGCCCGTTTCTGACATAAGACATAAGACTTTGATTTTACTTAACATTATCTCATAAATGAGGTTATTCTTTCCGTTTTTCGATATTTATGGTTGAGCCCCGCCCTTAAGGCTCTTATTCTATTGGTTTCGGGGATGGAATTTGCTTCGACTTTGCCCAGCCGCAGTTTCGTTTTTTAATCAAACTTACCGCCGGAGCCGGAAAACAAGGGGTTTCGGAGTAACTTTTTTGTAACCTCGCCGTGTTTATGCTGGATTCCAAACGCGAACACAGGAGGGCGTTATGATCGAGTTTGCCGAAAAGAGAAGAGAGATTATCATGCTCTACGACCAAATCGAGAAAGGGCTCAACGAGTTCGCACGGACTCGGGATTTCCTTTCCGATGAAGGCGAGGAAATGTACTGCAGGAAGATGACCGAACTGCATAAAAAATTATCCGATCTGATCCAGGACTGTTTCGCATCGGATACCGCTTGCGCCTCCAAGTAATCCTGCCGCTTGCACTATTCGGTTCGATACCGTTTTTCCGAAAAGCCCCGGCTTTCGGGGCTGAAGGGGTGGAGATAAAGTCCTGCATCCCACGGGATTAAGCCGCGAATCGGCTTGGAGGGGTGGAGGGACCGGGGGGCGAAGCGACTCCGCGCTTTTGAGGCCTCAGGTGTCGCAGGCGCATTTTCTTTCCCTGGCGAGCCGGCCGATGTTTGCGGAATCGGGTGATCGTTCCGATTCGTCTTCCAGCCGCCCGGCAAGCGGTTCCATGGCTACCTGCCTGTCCCACTCCATGGCGATGTCGTAGCCCACAACGTCTTCGGCGATGCGGTCGAGCACATCCGGCGGGACTTCCGCCACGATCCTCACGGCCCCTTCTCCGCCGGGACCGGCCAGCAGGCCGGCGACCGGGTTGAAGTAGTGGTCGTCTCCGATATCAATCCAGCCGTCCTCGTATACCACCGCCGCATCCATTTCAAAGCACCGGTAAGGCGAACCGGTGCGGTCGGCGTTGCGGATCACTTCTTTTGCTTCGTCCAGGCCCATAGTGAAAAACCTCCTTCGAATCCCGTGCACGGCCGAAACCGGCCCGAAAAGATAACATCTTGAAATAAGATAATATCTCCTCGTTTTTGCCGCGAGCTTCCCGCGACGGAAAGTTCATAAATTGGGCCGGGACGTTTACTGCTCGGCCGAGTGTTCTTAGATTACGTGGCGATTTGCGCTTATCCGCTTCGAAGAACCGGCCGAGGAGGGGACCATGCAGCCGATTCCCGGGGGAGGGGCAATGTCTCCCTGGGAGCCGGGGGCCTTCACGTTGATCGTTTATGGCATCCTGGTTCTCGTATTCATCGCTTCACAGCTTTTTCTCGCTTCCTGGGTGGGAGAAAAAAAACCGGGCGTCGAAAAATCGAGGCCCTACGAATGCGGCATCATCCCGAGCGGGTCCGCCAGGTTCCGCTACCCGGTGCCGTTTTACCTGGTAGCCATTTTTTTCCTGATCTTCGACCTGGAGGGGGCGTTCATCTTCACCTGGGCCGTGGTCTATGAAGAAGCCGGCTGGCCTGCATTGGCGCAGATGGCGTTTTTTATCGTCCTGCTGCTGGCCGGGCTTTTTTACATCTGGAAACACGGAGGACTGGATTGGCGGGCAGCCGTGCACCGAAAATAAGCGACCGCTTCCTGGATTTGGCGGACACCGTCGTCAACTGGTCGAGAAAATACAGCCTGTGGCCGATGTTTTTCGGGCTGTCGTGCTGCTTCGTGGAAGAGGCGGCGGCGTTCACGTCGCGCTATGACCTGGCCCGGTTCGGCGCCGAGGTCATCCGACCTTCTCCCCGGCAGTCCGACCTGCTGATCGTCTCCGGCACGGTGTTCAAAAAAATCGCCCCGGTGGTGCTCCGCCTCTACGAACAGATGCCCGAGCCGAAATGGGTGATCTCCATGGGGTCGTGCTCGAATTCGGGCGGCATGTACGACGTGTACAGCGTGGTGCAGGGCGTGGACCAGATCATCCCGGTGGACGTGTACGTGCCGGGCTGCCCGCCCCGGCCGGAAGCGCTGCTCCAGGGCCTGGTGGTGCTGCAGGAAAAAATCGAATCCACCGAAAAACCCAGCCGCAGGATTTTCCACCTGGGCGGAGGGTGCCAGGGGACGGAAACCCCCGTGCTGACCGAGGGGATAAACAAGTCGAGAGATTCGCGCGGGCCGGGCTACGAGGCCGTACGGCTCAAGGGCCGGTCGGTTTCTCCGGACCTGCATTTTTTGGGCAGCCGCACCGACGACATGTGGACGCCGCCGGCGCGCCGGATCGAACTTTCCGAAGGCGACCGGTCCCTGGCGGCGGCGCTCGCAGAACGGTTCGGGAGCGCGGTGCAGCAGGCCCCGCATACCTCGGACATGCTGACCCTGCACGTGGACGAGAACAGGGTGAAAGACGTCCTGCGCTTTTTGAAGTTCGAATCCGAACCGCGCTACCAGCGCCTGGACGACCTCACCGCCATTGACCAGTCGGCAAGGCGGGAGAAAAACTGGGACCGCACCTACGCCCAGTCGCTTACCGACACCGGCGCGGCGACGGGTCTTTCCGAAAGGCGCGGCCGCCCCTACCCCGATTTCACTCTGGTCTACCACCTGCTCTCCTTTGACGCCGCGAGCCGCGTGCGCATCAAGGTGGACCTCAACGGCGAATATCCCGCCGCGCGCACCGTGACCGACATCTGGCCGTCGGCGAACTGGTACGAGCGCGAAGTCTACGACATGTTCGGCGTCCGCTTCGAAGGACATCCCAACCTTCGAAGAATCCTCATGCCCGAGGACTGGGAAGGGCACCCCTTAAGAAAGAGCCACCCGTACCGGGCCACCCAGATGGCGCCCTACACCACCGAAGACGCCCGCCTCCGCCAGCCCCTGGACGCCCGGCTTCTCATGCCGGGGCAGGTAGAAAGAGAAGACGGCGAGCACCAGTTTTTGCTCAACATCGGCCCGCACCACGTGAGCACTCACGGGCTGCTGCGCATCATCGCCTCCCTTGTCGGCGAGGAGATCACCGGCCTGGACGTCCAGATCGGCTACCACCACCGGGCGACGGAAAAGGTGGGCGAGCGGCAGTCCTGGCACCAGTATATCCCGTACACCGACCGCAACGACTACCTGTCCGGGGCGGCGAACGAGCTGGCCTACCTTTCGGCCGTGGAAACCCTTGCGGACATCCGGGTCCCCGAACGCGCGCAGGTGGTGCGGGTGATGCTCAGCGAGCTTTTCCGGCTGAGCAGCCACCTGGTGTGGTTTTCCACCTTCGCTCACGATTTGGGGGCCATGAGCCCCAACTTCTACACTTTCGTCGAACGGGAGATGATCCTCGACATCGTGGAGCTGATCACCGGCGGAAGGCTCCACCCGGAATGGCTGCGCATCGGGGGGCTTCCGGCGGACCTGCCCGACGGCTGGAAAAGGCAGGTGGACAATTTTTTGAGGATTTTCCCCCGGCGCCTCAACGAATACGAAGCGCTCATCAGGAAAAACCCCATCTTCAAGGCCCGGACGGAAGGCGTGGGCCGCCTCCGCCTGGAAGACGCCGTGGACTGGGGCATTACGGGGCCGAACCTGCGGGCCTGCGGCCTGGAGTGGGACCTTAGAAAGAAAATGCCCTACTCCGGGTACCAGGACTTCGAATTCGAAGTCCCCACGGACACCGGGGGCGACTGCTACGCGCGCTACCTGGTGAGGATGGAAGAGATGCGCCAGAGCCTGCGGATCATCGAACAGGCGGCGGCCAACATGCCTTCCGGGCCTTACGTGTGCCAGGATTATCGCTACGTCATTCCCAAGCGCAGCGAGATGCTCCAAGACATCGAGACCCTGATCCACCATTTCGTCAACGTGACCCGCGGCCCCAAGATGCCGCCCGGAGAAGCCTACGTTTCGTGCGAAAACCCCAGGGGCGAGCACGGCTATTACGTGGTGAGCGACGGGCTGGGGTTTGCGTACCGGCTGCGGGTCCGGGGGCCGGGCTTTGCCAACGTGCAGGCGCTGCCGCTGATGGCGGTCGGGGAAAGCATCGCCGACCTGATTTCCATTATCGGGTCGATCGATATCATCATGCCCGACATAGACCGGTGATTTTATTTCACCACAGAGGGCACGGAGAACACGGAGAAACGTAGGGCGGGCACGGGAAAAGGGCCTGTTGCCCAATTAAGGATATCAAGGTCCATCAATAGTGGAACAAACAGAAATAGTGGAACGAACGAAAATCCCCCTCCCTGCGACGGGAGGGGTTAGGGGAGGGTGTCGTATTTCCGGGCACTGACGACCCCCTCCCCCATCCCC
>LUZZ01000441.1 GCA_001603845.1 Syntrophobacterales bacterium Delta_01
TTCTTAAAATTATATCACACTAAAAGATAAGATTTAGGTCGGAACAATAGCAATAAATCTCCAAAAATCAAAATCTCTTTGTACGCCTCGCGGTATTTTGCTGCAAAATCGGGACACGTGGAGAGTTTTTTGCAGTACTTCCGAAGGATCCGCACGATCTCTTTTCCTTTCCCTTATGTGCGGAATTGGGCTATTGCATTCGGATTGAAAAAAACCTCCCACGACCCGGCAACCCGTTGCCCGGAAGGACGGCCATGAAAAAATTCCTCGTCGTTTTTGTGCTCCTTTGCCTGGTGCTCGCCGGCGCTTACTGCGGGGCCAGCTACTTCATCGGCGGGCAGGCCCTCAAGCAATACGAAATGCTGGTCGCCAAAAAGACCGCCCCCTACCTGGGAATGAGCACCATCAAGTACGAAAGGGGCGTCTTCAGTTCCACGGCGGTAACCGAGATCGAGCTCAAAAAACCGGCGCAGGACCAGGCCCCCGAACAAGTGCTGCGCCTGGAGCTGGAAAATACGATTTGGCACGGTCCGCTGGTGTTTTTCAGGTCCCCGCACCTGCACCGAAGCGTGCTGCCCGTCGAGGGGGTCATCGTGACGCGGCTGGCACCGGAGGCCGGACAGAATCCGCTGCTGGCCCCCATCCTGGAAAAGGTCCCGGAGCTTAAGGCTTCCCAGGTGCTGACCGTTCTCAACTACGACGGCAGCGGCGAGTCCTACACCGACGTGCCCGCGTTTCAAAAACACCTGCCGCCGTCCGGGGACTCCGGGGAATTCTTCATCGACTGGGGCGGCTTCACGTCCAGTTCCCGCTTCGATATCGGCCTGAGCCAGGTCGTGGGATCGTTTGCCGCTCCCCGCCTGGTCTTGAGGGACTCCAAGGCCAGCTTCACGCTGAGCAATCTGAAAGCCGACGTGAACGCCCACGCCGGTTTGAAGGGCTTTACCGTCGGCGACATGAACCTTTCGTTCGACTCCATGGACCTGCACGACGAAACCGGGAGCTCGTTTCGCGTCGAATCCCCTTCCTTTCTCATAACGACCGGAACGGCCGCCGATACGGTGTCCGTATCGTTTGGCGCCCGGTTCGAAAAGCTCAAGGCGGCCGGTGAAGATTTCGGCCGGTTCGCGTTGGATCTCGAACTCCGCAACCTGGATGCCGACGCGCTTGCCAGGTGCCGGGACGACATGCAAAAGATCCAGGACCAGATGGCGGGCAAATCCGACGAAGAACTGAACGAAATGTTCACGGCGGCCTACACCCGGCTCCTCAAAGGACTGGTGACCAAGTCCCCCGAAGTGCAACTCAAGCAGTTGAAACTGGAAACGCCCAAGGGCCCCCTGGACGCAAAATTGAAAATCGCCCTGGCAAGCTCCGGGGCCTCGATTCTGGACAATCCGCTGCTGGCCCTGGGCAGTCTCAGCGCCGGAACCCAGGTTTCGATCGCAGAACCGCTCCTTGCCGATATCCTGACCAGGAATTTCAAGTCGGATTTCCAGAAAGAGGCAATGGACGACCCGCAGCAGGCCGAACAACTGGCGGCCGCCAAGGCGGCGGACACCATCAACGCACTGGTGTCCCAAAACCTGCTGGTCCGGGAGGCGGGCACCATACAGGCAAGCGCGCTCTACGGCAAGGGCAGCCTGATGGTAAACGGGCGCACAATCAACCTGATGGAGCTGTTCAAGCAGTAGGCGAAGCGCTTCTGACGTGGATTTTGTCGATTATCATTGATTGGAAATAATCATGGAAATGAAAACCCTGTGCATCCCGGCCTTCTTGTCAAGGAATGCCTCGACGACCTGGGCTTGAGTGTTGCGGAAGCCGCCGGGGGCCTTGGCATCACGCGGCAGCAGTTACACAACGTGATTGCGGGGCGCAGCAGCGTCACACCGGAAATGGCGTTCCGCTTCGAGAAGGCGTTTGGCGGCACGGCCGATACGTGGCTTCGGATGCAGATGAATTACGATCTTGCACAGGCACGCAAGCGCACCGGCAGCATCGCCGTCGAGCGGCTTGCGCCCAAAGTCGCCTGAGCCGACATGGAGCAGGGTGGGCACGGCTTTACCGTGCCCACCGTCCGCAGAAAAACGGGAAACGTGGCGGGCACAAAAAGCCGTACCTGCCCCACCCCCGTTCATCATGACGCCCCCACCCGTCACTGCGCGGGCATCAGGCCTTTCC
>LUZZ01000442.1 GCA_001603845.1 Syntrophobacterales bacterium Delta_01
GTGTTTACCCACGATATTTTCACCAGCGGCATCACCTACCTGGACGTCGGGTTCGACCTGGGGGGGCTTCCTGCCGAGCTGCTGCCCTACGCGCCGCTTTTCGGCCGTGCTCTTTTGGAAATGGGCACCCGGACGCAGGATTTCGTGACCCTGTCGCAGACCATCAGCCGCAAAACGGGCGGCATCCGGCCCGAGGTCTTCACCTCGGCGATCAAGGAAAAGAGCGCGGCGGCCGCATGGCTCTTCCTGCGGGCGAAGAGCACCGTGGCGCGGGCCGGCGACCTGTGCGGCCTGCTGTCCGAAATGATCGGTTCTGTGAACCTGGACGACCGGGACCGCTTCCGCCGCATGGTGCTCGAAGCAAAGGGCAGAAACGAGCGCAAGATCGTGCCCATCGGCCACCTGATGGTCAATATGAGGATCCGGGCCCACTACCACCAGGCGGACTGGGTGAGGGAAATGACCGGCGGAATCAGCTTCTACCGGTTCCTGGTCCGACTGGCGCGCCGGGTCGACGAGGACTGGGACCGGGTGCGGGCCGACCTGGAAGAGGTCCGAAAGATCCTCTCGCGCCGGTCGGCCATGGTTTTCAACCTCACGGTGGACGCCAAAAACCGCGCCGAGGTCGAACCGCACCTACGATCGCTGATCGACTCCCTTCCCGACACCGCCGGGCGAAACCCGGCCTGGAGCCCCGAGCTGTTCCCGCCCTTCGAGGGCATCACCATCCCGGCCCTGGTGAACTACGTGGGCAAGGGGGCCAACGTCTTCCGGGAAGGATACCGGCTGCGCGGGTCGAGCAAGGTGGTGATCGGTTACCTGAGAACGTCGTGGCTGTGGGAAAAGGTGAGGGTGCAGGGCGGGGCCTACGGCGGCCACTGCCTCCTGGATCGCCTTTCGGGCAGCTTGAGCTTTGTTTCCTACCGCGATCCCAACCTTCTGAAAACAGTGGAAAACTTCGACGCATCCGCGAAGTTCCTGCGCACCGCGGACCTGGGAGAAGACGAAATCCGCAGGGCCATCATCGGGGCCATCGGGGAGCTGGACGCCTACATGCTCCCGGACACACGGGGCTACGTGTCCCTGCTGCGCTTCCTTACCGGAGACGACGAGGCGGGGCGGCAGAAGATGCGGGAAGAGATCCTGAACACCACGGAGCGGGATTTCCGGGAATTCGCCGAGGTCCTGGACCGCGTGGCCGCAAACGGGATCGTGAAGGTGCTGGGCTCGCGCGCGTCCATCGAATCGGCCCTGGCCGAAAAGCCCGGCTGGCTCGAAACCTTCAGGCTGCTGTAGAGAGAAAAGCGCGGGGGAAGGCTTCCGGGGTTGTTGCCCCGAAGGGGCTGTATAAGAATAGCCCAGGGTCAGCGCTGCCCCCGGGCCGGTCTATTGAGCCCCTTCGGGGCGAAGACGCCGGGTTCCCGCTCAGAAGCGTTGCGGAAATGACGATCTTGGAAGTCTTGCGTTAACTTGTGACGTCCCCTGTTTTGCCTTGCTCCCATGGAAGGTTTCCGGGGTTGTTGCCCCGAAGGGGCTGCATAGAATAGCCCAGGGTCAGCGCTGCCCCCGGGCCGGTCTATTGAGCCCCTTCGGGGCGAAGACGCCGGATTTCCGCTCAGAAGCGTTGCGGAAATGACGATCTTGGAAGTCTTGCGTTAACTTGTGACGTCCCCTGTTTTGCCTTGCTCCCATGGAAGGCTTCCGGGGTTGTTGCCCCGAAGGGGCTGCATAGAATAGCCCAGGGTCAGCGCCAGCGCCACCCTGGGAACGATCACGGAACACAATTGGAGATACCCCGAAGGGGTTACATAGTGAGAGGGCATTCTGAGAGCATCTGTTCCTCCATTATGCAGCCCCTTCCGGGCATAAATCTCATCTGCAACCTGTTTCCCAGGGTGGTGGCGGCGCTGCCCCGGGCCGGTCTATTGAGCCCTTTCGGGGTGAAGGCGCCGGATTCCCGCTCAGAAGCGTTGCGGAAATGACGATCTTTGGAAGTCTTGCGTTAACTTGTGACGTCCCCTGTTTTGCCTTGCTCCCATGGAAGG
>LUZZ01000443.1 GCA_001603845.1 Syntrophobacterales bacterium Delta_01
ATCAGCGCCTCGGGGTTCAGGTAGAGCAGCCGGTCCCTCAGGTGGGCGTGGGCCGTCCGGCACCTTTCCAGCCGCCGACCCAGGGCCATCGTCAATCTTTCGACGCGGTCGTCAACAACCAGTTTCAAATCCTCGATTCGTCTTCCGGGATGGAGGAGCCGGCTTTCCAGGAACTTCAGCCGGAGCCCCAGGGTTTCGAGCCGCTGTGCCAGCACGTGCGTCATCCGGTCGCGGCAGCCGTACAGGTCGCGGTGGAATTTTTCCAGGCAGCCCACCACCCATTCGGCCGCCGCCGTGGGCGTCGGCATGCGCATGTCGGCCGCAAGGTCGGAAATGGTAAAATCGATTTCGTGGCCGACCGCCGAAATGACCGGAAGGACCGACCCGGCCAGCGCCCGTGCGACGATCTCCTCGTTGAACGGCCACAGGTCTTCGAGGCTTCCGCCCCCCCGGCCGACGATCAGCAGGTCCCACTGGTACTCGGCGTTGAGGGCGTTCGCCGCGGCGACGGCCTCGGCGATCTCATGGCGGGCGTCCGGCCCCTGCACGGCCACCGGAAACAGGGTGGAGGCAATGGGGTACGGGCTTTTTTCGAAAATTTTCAGGATGTCCCTGATGGCGGCGCCGGTCCCGGAAGTCACGATGCACACGTTTTGAGGGCAGCACGGCATCGGCTTTTTGCGGGCGGGATCGAACAGGCCTTCCTTTTCGAGCTTCTGCTTGAGCTGCTCGAAGGCCAGTTGCAGCGCCCCCACGCCCGCGGGCTCCATCACCTCGACGATGATCTGGTATTCCCCGCGCGGCTCGTAGACCCCCAGGCGGGCCTGGCAGATCACCTGCATCCCCGATTCCGGCACGAAGTTCAGGAACCGGTTTTGAGCCCGAAAAAAAACGGCGTGTATCTGGCTCTGTTCGTCTTTTAGCGTAAAGTAAAAATGCCCCGAGGCCGGGACGCGGAAATTCGATATTTCGCCCTTCACCCACACGAAAGGGAAATGGGATTCGAGCAGGGTCTTGATCTGGCGGTTCAGCCCGCTTACGGTCAGGATTCCGCTCTGTTCGTCGTGATGGGGCAACATCATTCCAAAACTCCGGGAGACTTCGTACGCGGAGGGCCGACAGCCCCCCCTTCTCCAGCCGGCGGGCGGCATCGCCCGCGCCGCGTCAGCGAAACAGCTTGGGGTCCATCGCGTCGCGCAGCCCCTCACCCACCAGGTTGTACGCCGTTATACTCAAAAATATCGCAAAACCCGGAAACACGGTCAGCCACCATGCAAATTCGATATAATCACGGCTCTGTGACAGGATATCCCCCCAGCTCGGCGTCGGAGGCGGCACCCCGAACCCCAGGAAGCTGAGACTGGACTCGGTGAGGATGGCCCCCGCAATTCCGAAAACGGCCGAAACCAGCACCGGCGCCATGGCGTTGGGCAGCATGTGCAGGAAGATGATCCTGCGGTGCGAGGCGCCCAGCGCCCGCAGGGCGGTGATGAAGTCCAGTTGCTTGAGCTTCAGGAACTCGGCCCGCACGAACCGCGCCACACCCGTCCAGCCCGTCAGTCCGATCACCGCCATGATGTTGTAAATGCTGGGCGGCAGGAAGGCGATGATGGCGATGATCAGGAAAAACGTGGGGATGGTCAGCATGATTTCGATGAGGCGGCTGATGACGATATCCGCCCACCCCCCGAAGTAGCCGGCCAGGGCGCCCAGCAGAATCCCGATGACCAGGGCGATGCTCACCGCCACGAAACCCACCGAGAGGGAAATGCGCGCCCCGTAGATCATGCGGCTCAACACGTCGCGGCCGCTGTCGTCCGTCCCGAACCAGTGCCTGGCATCGGGGGCCGCCAGGCATTCGAGCAGGTTGTATTCCGTAGGAGAATAGGGAACGGGAGGCCACAGCGCGTAGGCTTCGTTTTCCCCCGTGACGTGCTGGTACAGGAAGGGGGCCTTCTTCTTGAGGTCCCTGAAAACGAATTTCCCCACCCGGTCGGCCCCGGAAAAAACGGGGAAATACACCCTGCCGCCCTGGTAAAACACGATGGGCTTATCGTTTGCCAGAAGCGGGGCGAAAATGGCGATCACGAACAGAAAAACGGTCACCCACAGGCCCGCCACGGCCAGCTTCTTTTTGGCGAAATTATAGCGCACCATCCTCCAGTAGGTGTTGGGGGCTTCCGCGCCCTCTGCGGGTTCCACGGAGGCCGTTTCCAGGTTCGCGTATTTTGCCGGGTCGCTCATATTCTTTTCGTCGCGTCCATAGGGGTGAAGCCGCCGCCTATTCCAGTTTGATCCGCGGATCGAGTGCGGCATAAAGGATATCGGANNGATGACGCTTCCGCCGAACATGGACGGCAGCAGGAACGCCAGGAGGGTGATGATGGGCAGCAGCGCGTTCCGGAACGCGTGCTTGTAGATCACCACCCGCTCGCTCAGCCCCTTGGCCCGCGCGGTGCGAATGTAGTCTTCGCGGATCACTTCCAGCATGTCGGCCCGCGTAAGCCGGGAAAGGTAGGCGAGACCGCCGTAGGTGAGACAGGCCACGGGAAGCACCAGGTGCCAGGCGCGGTCGGCAAGCCAGGCAAACACGCCCATATATTCGCTTCCTATTGAAGAGATGCCGTAGACCGGAAAGACGTCCCAGAAATCCCCACCTCCTAGGAGCATGATCAGCAGCACCGCCACCCAGAAGTTGGGGAGCGAATAGAGGAAGAAAAACCCCAGGGTCATCAACCGGTCGGACAGGGTCCCCGAATGGGTGGACGAATAGATGCCGCACGGGATGGCGATGAGGTAAACCAGGAAAATGGAAATGATGTTGATCTGGATGGTTATGGGA
>LUZZ01000444.1 GCA_001603845.1 Syntrophobacterales bacterium Delta_01
GCTTCGGCGGGCGCAATCGAAGCGCCGCCCGCCACACTCGGCGGACACAAAACAGCGTGCCCGCGCCACAAAACCTATCCTCTCACCCGGTGCCCGGCGCACTCTGTGCGCGAGCGGCGGGTAAGAGGTCTCGCGGCATTTTTCAGACAGGAGAAATCGAAATGTCAGAGTGGGAACCGAAAATTATCGCTTTCCTGTGCAACTGGTGCTCTTACGGGGCCGCGGACCTTGCCGGTGTGAGCCGGTTCCAGTATCCAGCGAACATCAGAATCATCCGGGTCCCCTGTTCGGGCCGGATCAACCCGAAATTCATCCTGGCCGCCCTGCGCCACGGCGCCGACGGGGTTTGGGTTTCCGGTTGCCATCCCGGGGACTGCCACTACATCGAAGGCAACCTGTACGCCCGGAGAAAGTTCGCACTGCTGAAGTCCCAGCTCGAGTACACCGGCATCATCGAACCGGGCCGCCTGCACTTTTCCTGGATCTCTTCGGCGGAGGCGACCAAGTTCGCGGAAATGGCCCGCCACGTGGTGGAAGCGGTCAAGGCGGTGGGACCGGCGCAGTACTTCATCAAGAAGCAGGCTGAGGTGGCATAGATGCAAGCATATACCGAAAAGATAAGGGAAGCCGCAAAGCGGCTGCTCTCCGAAAAGAGTGTGGACGGTGTGATCGGGTTTCGCAAGGGCACCCTGCCGTTGATGAACGAACCGTTTTTCGCCAAAACCCCCGAGCAGGCCGACCTGCTGGTGTGGGACGGCAACTGCGGGATCAACCTGGCCAACTACCTGCCCAAGATAGCCGGCCGGGTGGCGATTGCGGCCAAGGGCTGCGATTCGCGAAACATCGTGATCCACATGCTGGAAAACCAGCTCAAGCGCGAACAGGTCCACATCCTGGGCATTCCCTGCAAGGGGATGATCGACAAGCGACGGATATTCGACGCGCTGGACGGCCGCGAGGCCTTGGCGGCCGAGGAAAACGGCGGCCAGGTGAAGGTTTCCGGCCGCGGGTTCGAAATGTCTTTCGAACGCGCGGACTATCTCCAGGAAAACTGCGCCCTGTGCACGCACCGCAACCCGGTGATATACGACGAACTGATGGGCGAGCCGGTGCCGGAGCAGGACATCGACCGCTACGCCGACATTCGCAAAATCGAAGCGATGCTCCCCGACGAGAAGCGTAAGTATTTCGAGGAACTGGTCGCCCCCTGCCTCCGGTGCTACGCATGCCGCAACGCCTGCCCGGAATGCTACTGCCCGACCTGTTTCGTCGATGAATCGAGGCCCCAGTGGGTGGGCAAGACCACCGATCCCACGGACACCCTCACCTTCCATTTCCTCAGGGCCTTCCACCTGGCCGGGCGCTGCACCGACTGCGGTTCGTGCGAGCGCGCGTGTCCGGTGGGCATCAAGGTCCGGCAGTTTACCAAGAAGCTGGAGAAGGAAGTCAAGGAACTCTACGGATACGAGGCGGGCATCGTTCAGGACCAGAGGCCTCCGCTCGACACCTTCCAACCCGGCGACCCCGAACCGTTTCTGGGATAGGCGGGCGGCGGGAGCGGCGTTTCCGCCATTTCCGAGTGAATAGAGAGAGCGGCAGACCGCAGGGCCTGCCCCGCACCGGCAGAAGGGACAGATCAATGTCTGATATGTATATCGCGAAAGGTGACTTTCCCGGAATAATAGAAAGGCTGATGACCCGGTACCGGGTTTTTGCGCCCGTAAAGAAGGGCCGATACCATGAATTCACGCCCCTGGCAAACGCGAGCGAGGCGGACCTGGGTTTCAAGAACACCCGCCTGTCTCCCAAGGGCCTGTTTCATCCCCAGGCGGAGCGGCTTTTCGAATACAGCCTGGCAAAAGACGACCCGCAGGCGGGCATCGTGAAGGAAGCGGCCAAGGATTTTTCGCCGCGCGTGGTCCTGGGCATCCGCCCCTGCGACGCGAAGGCCTTTCGGCTCGACGACGTGAACTTCAACACGGAAACCATCCAGGACCCCTGGTGGATCCGGCGGCGCGAGGCCACCGTCCTGGTCGGGCTGGCCTGCAACAGCCCCTGTTCGACCTGTTTTTGCACGTCGATGGGCACCGGGCCGTTCGACGCCTCGGGTTTGGACGCCATGTTGGTGGATACCGGCGACGGGTATATGCTCCAGGTGCTTACCGAAAGGGGGAAAGCCGCACTGGACGGCGCCTCCGGCCTGAAAGCCGCGCCTTCGGAGGTTTCTGCGAAGGTGGAGGAGCTTCGGAAAGCCTCCGAACAGAGCATTCCGCCGGCGTTCGACACGGCTCCCATCGCCGAAAAAGACATGGCCGAGCTGTTCGCCTCCCCCATCTGGGAACAAATCCAGTTCGCCTGCATCAACTGCGGCACCTGCACCTTTGTGTGCCCCACCTGCTGGTGTTTCGACATCCAGGACGAGGTGCAGGGAGACAAGGGCGACCGGCTGCGGCTGTGGGATTCGTGCATGTTCCCCCTGTTCACCCTCCACGGGTCGGGACACAATCCGCGCAGCCAGAAAACGCAGCGGGTGCGCCAGCGGTTCATGCACAAGCTCAAATATTACCAGGACAAGTACCACCAGGGCGCGGCCTGCGTGGGCTGCGGCCGGTGCGTTCAGGCCTGTCCCGTCAATATCGATATCAGGCAGGTCGGCCGCCTGATGGCTGCGCCGGCCTGTTCCTGCCCGGCCTAGGGCCCCTGCTGAAAGAATCGCGGCGGCACGCCGCTCGCAATGGAGGAATTCAAGGTGAATAACCCTTACCTGCCTTATCCGGTCAGAATCGAATCCGTAATCACGGAAACGGAAGATCGTAATCTCAAGACGTTCAAGCTGGTTTTCCTCAACCCGGAAGACGAGGCCAAGTTCCAGTATATTCCCGGCCAGTTCGCGATGCTTTCGGTTGCGGGCCTGGGCGAGATCCCGATAGGGATCGCCACCTCCCCCACCGAAAAGGGGTTCATCAAGTTCACGGTCAACAAGGTCGGCAAGGTGACCAGCCACCTGCATAACATGCAGGCCGGCGACATCATGGGCGTTCGCGGCCCCATGGGCAACTGGTACCCGTGGGACCTGCTGGAGGGCAAAAACGTGGTGATCATCGGCGGCGGGTTCGCCTTCACCACCCTGAGGTCTTCGATCGTGTACATGATTGATCCGAAAAACCGCAGCCGGTTCGGAAAAATCGACGTGGTCTACGGCGCCCGGCACCCCGGACTCCTGCTCTACAAGGACGAACTTGCCGAGTGGGAGCGGCGCGACGACATCAACATGCACATTACGGTGGACGGCACCGACGACCCGAACTGGAAATACAACGTGGGGTTCGTCCCGGCCGTGACCAAGCAGAAAGCTCCCAGCGCCGAAAATGCGTACGCGATCATCTGCGGGCCTCCCATCATGATCAAGTTCACGCTGCCCGTGTTGACCGAACTCGGGTTCCCCTCCGAGCGCATCATCTCCAGCCTGGAAATGCGGATGAAGTGCGGCATCGGCATTTGCGGGCGATGCAACCTGGGGACGGAGTATGTGTGCAAGGACGGGCCGGTGTTTACCCTCGAAAAACTCTCCAGGCTGCCAAACGAATATTGATTCTTCGACAGGGAGTGGTTGCAATTTTGTGAATTTCGGGATATCGTGTATAAACGCATGTTCAGAATGAACAATTCACGCTCCCGCAATCACTCCCGATCATCTGATCCTGAAAAGATTACCGGTTTTTTTCGGCTTGAAGAATTGGAAGACCACACTTAGGAGAAATGTATGGAACCATTGTTACTGACAAAGCGCGAGAAGCGCAAACTGGCGACCCAGTTCGCCGACCTGTGCCTCACGTGCGGCACGTGCGCGGGCGGGTGCCCGGTCACCGGCGTGGACGGTCTGGACGTCCGCAAGGCGGTGCGGCTCGTCCTGCTGGGCATGGACCAGGAACTCATCGATTCCAGGTTTCCGTGGGTATGCACCCTGTGCGGCCGCTGCGAGCACGCTTGTCCGATGGGCATCGATCTGCTGGCGATGCTGAGGTCCGCACGCACCCACAGGGAAAGAAACAAGGTCCCCGGCGTCCTCCACAAGGGCGTCGAAATGTGCCTGAAGACGGGCAACAACGTGGGGATTCCCAAGGAGGACTTCCTGTTCCTGCTCGAAGACCTGGGCGCGGAACTGGCCGAAGAGCTTCCGGGCTTCGAAGTTCCGGTCGACAAGAAGGGCGCCAAGTACCTGTTTACGATCAACTCCAAGGAACCTTTCGCCGAACCCGAGGACATGATGTACTGGTGGCGCATCCTGTATGCGGCCAACGAGTCCTGGACCACCACGTCGGAGAACTGGGAAGGCGTCAACTGGGGCCTTTTCACCGGCGACGACGCCGCCATGAAGGAAATAGTGGGGCGCATCGTCAAGAATTACAAGGAGCTCGAATGCGAGTACCTCGTCTTACCCGAGTGAGGTCACGCCTACTATGCGACCAGGCTTGGTCTGCAAAAATGGTATGCCGACGAGGGCATTAAGTTCCTGAGCGTTCACGACCTGCTCAAGATGTATATCGAAGAGGGGCGCATACAGATCGACAAATCGATCCACCACCACCTGACCACCTTGCACGATCC
>LUZZ01000445.1 GCA_001603845.1 Syntrophobacterales bacterium Delta_01
GATCGGCGACGCCAAAAGCCTGGAAGGCGGCACCCTGCTCATGACGCCCCTCAAAAGCCCCGACGGGAGAGTGTACGCGGTCGCCCAGGGGCCGATTTCCACGGGAGGCTTCGCCATATCGGGAGCGAGCGGAAGTTCGGTGCAGAAGAATCATCCCACGGTGGGTTTCATTTCCGGGGGCGCGCTGGTGGAAAAGGAAGTGCCGGTACACTACGCCGATCTTCCGAGCCTGGACCTGGTGCTCAGGACCCCCGACTTCACCACCGCGTCCAAGACGGCGGCGGTCATCTGCGGCGCCCTGCCGGGGGTGAGCGCCCGTGCGGTGGACGCCGGGACCGTCAAGCTCGACGTGCCGCCTTCCCAGCGCCATGACATGGTGGCCATGATCACCCGCATCGAAAACCTGCAGGTGCAGCCCGACGTGATTGCCAAGGTGGTCGTAAACGAGAGGACCGGAACGATCGTCATGGGCGAAAACGTACGCATATTGCCGGTCGCCGTGGCCCACGGAAGCCTGACGGTCCAGATCACCGAACAGAAATCGGTTTCACAGCCCCTGCCCTTCAGCCAGGGCCAGACGACCACCGTTCCCCAGACAAAACTCCAGGTGCAGGAAGGCAAAGGCTCCCTGGCGGTGCTGGGCGGCGGGGTCACCATCGGGCAGGTCATCCAGGGTCTCAACGCCATCGGGGCCACTCCGCGCGACCTCATCAACATCCTCCAGTCCATCAAGGCCGCGGGGGCCATGCAGGCCGAACTGGAACTCATATAGCCCGGAGCGGGCAAGGAGATCCCCATTGGAAGCCAAAATATCCGGCACACCGGCGCTCGATCCCCATGAGGATCTCGATGCGCGCAAAAAACGGCTCCTCCAGAGTTGCCAGGAATTCGAATCGGTGATGATCTCGTACCTCCTGAAGACCATGGAAAATTCGGTGATGAAGGCCGAAGAACCCGGACAGGCCGCGCAAGTGTACCAGGACATGTTCGTGGCGCAGATGTCCCGGCAGCTCGGGAAAGATTCCGCCCTGGGGTTCGGCAACATGCTCTACTCGAAGCTCGAACCCCAGCTGGAAACAAACGCCAATCCCGCTTCCCGCGCCACCGCCCCGGCCGGAAAGCCCCACGTCCCAACGCAGCCGCACGACACGGCGAAAGCGGATGGAAATGGGTTAAAGAATTCGACCGTAGCGTCCGATAGCATTAAGAAGAAACTATCCCCGCACCTCGGGGACCACAGCACCAGGGAGAGATCATGAAAAGACCGGCACCACGGGAAAAACCCGGATCCCCTTCCGGACCATCCCAACCTGCCCGCAGGAACGGCGAAACGGAAAAACCGTGCCTGGACTGCGCCCGCAGGCTCCACCAGACCCTGGAACAGGAAGCTCTGGTGCTGAAAAAATTTTCGGGCTCCGAACTGCTGCCGCTCATCGCCACCAAGGAATTCCAGGTGGGCGAACTCGGCCGTGAACTGGCGCGCCTCAAGGACGGCCGGGAAAAAATCTCCCTGTCCGGCCCGCTGCGCGACGTTCTGACATCCATCGAGCGCCTCAACCGCTCGAACAGGCTTTTTGTCCAAAGCTCCCTTGCGTACTGGCAGGAGCTGCTGTCCATTCTCTGCCCGGCGGGATACGGGCCGGGAGCGGAGGCGCAAAAAAGCGGTTCGCAAACGCCCAAGGGGCTTTCCTTCAGTCGGGAGATATGAAAAATGGGCGGATTATCCCTCACGCTGCTTACCGCGAAAGACACCCTGCTCAATACCCAGATCCAGATCCAGACGGCGTCGAACAACATCTCCAACGCCGAAAGCAAGGGGTATTCGCGCCAGAAGGCCGTCCTGACTTCAAACCCGGCCTACCTGACCTACGGGGGCTGGGTGGGCACGGGAGCCACCGTTTCCGCCGTCATCCAGATGCGTGACGAATTCCTCGACAAGAAGCTGCTGAGCGCCACCTCGGACGAATCCATGTATTCCAGCCTGTCATCGGAACTGAGCACGATTAGTTCGGTATTCCAGGACGACGGCGAGTCCGGAATTTCTCAGGCCCTGGGCAATTTCTGGGACGCATGGGACCTCCTGTCCCAGAACCCGGACGGCACGGTCGAGCAAACCAGTGTCTACGAAAACGCGCAAAACCTCGCCGACACCATTCAGTCCGCCCAATCGGCCCTTTCTTCCGAAGCCGACGGCATCCCCGATCAGATCCAGAGCTCGCTCGACCAGGCAAACTCCCTGATCAGCCAAATCGCGGACCTCAATAAAGCGATCACCAAAACCGAAGCCATATCCTCGGCTTCCGCAAACGACCTGCGGGACCAGCGCTACCAGGCGCTGAAGGACCTTTCGGAAATAATCCCCGTAAGCTGGACGGAAGACTCGAACGGGACCGTAACGGTGACCACCACTGACGAAAGCGGCTCGGTGACCCTGGCGACGGGAGGCACCGTCAATACCGTCCTGGATTCTTCCAACACGATTTCCGGCGGAAGTCTGGGAGGACTGAAACAGGCCCTGGAAGATGCGAACTCCTATCTCAGCATGCTGGACGATTTTACACAGACGCTCATTTCCAACGTGAACTCCATCCACGGCCAGAACAGCGGAACCGATGTATTTACCGGCACCGGCGCCGCGGATATCACCGCGTCCACCGATTTCCTCTCGGGCATGGACTCCAGCGACGAGGCCGACCGGGCGATCTCGCTGACTCAGCTCCAGGGCACGACGGTAACCTTTTCCGACGGCAGCCAGTCCACTTTGAGCGAGTACCTGAGCAACATTCAAAAGCAGATCGGGACCGACCTCCAGAACGCCCAGAACTCCCAGAGCGTGAGCGAGGCCATGGTGACGCAGCTCGATGAGCAGCAGCAATCGATATCCGGGGTTTCCATCGACGAGGAACTGGTGGATCTCATCCAGTTCCAGCAAATCTACCAGGCGGCCGCCAAGGTGATCGACAAGACCTCGCAGCTGCTCGATGCCGTCATAAACATGGTTAATTAACCGAGGACCTGCGACATGCGGATATCGTTCGCCATACAAAAAGATAACACCCTGTCCTGGATCAACAAAAGACAGGAAAACGTCAGCCGGTTGTCCAATGCCATAACGTCCGGGACAAGACTCTCCTCGCCCGCGGACGACCCGACCTCCTGGGCGCGTGCGTTCAACGTCAAACAGACCCTTCGCGAATACGATTCGATTCTCGGGAACCTGGACTTTGCCACCGGCTGGAACGAGGCCACCGACTCCGCGCTCAACGACATCTCCGACCTGATCTCCCAGGCGCGCCAAGTGGGAATTTCCGCAAGCGGCCCCAGCGGATTGGACCAGTCGGAGGCCCTGGCCTCGCAACTGGACGTGATCATCACCCAGGTGGTCGAGGCGCTGAACTCCCAGTACGGCGACCAGTACGTTTTCGCCGGCACCGCCACCTCGTCGGCCCCCTTTTCCTTCGACGACTCGACGGGCACCCTCACCTACAGCGGCGACTCGGGCCAGGTGAAGGTAAGAACGGACCGCGGATCGAACGGCGTTTCCACCGTCAATCTGACCGGAACGGACGTGACCTCCTTTACGAGCGGCGGAGACGCCCTCAACATCGTCCAGGAAGTCTGGGAACTCAAGCAGGCGGTGAGCACCGAGGACACCAACGCGATCACCGAGAAACTCAACACCCTCGAAGATGCTTTCAATTCAATCGCCAGCAAAACCACGACCACCGGGCAGCGGCTTTCCGCCCTGGAAACCAAGCAGTCGGCCATCACCTCTCTTCAAACCGTCATGAAAAGCCGGCTTTCGGACCTGCAGGACACCGACCTCGCCGACGCGATCACCTCGCTCACCCAGGAACAGACCGCCTACCAAGCCGCCCTCAAGGTGTTTTCCATGACCGACAGCCTCAACCTGGCAAGCCTTTTGGGGTAGTGACGGTTGCCGGTTGCGGACCACACATTGGAAACCGGATGGAGGGCACAAGCTTTACCGTGCCCACCGTTTTTTATTTTCGCACCTTTAGGAAGCCGGGACTTGGGAATCAGCGAATAATGCGGGGATGGCGGGCACGAAAAAAACGTACCCACCACATCGTTTCACTATTTGCTCAGTGACAAGTCATTGCGAATACAGATTTTTTCGTCCTCTCCGGCTACTCCAGCCCCAGCGTTTTTCGGATCTCTTTTTTGACCTCTTTGAATTCCTTCGCAAATTCCGGATTCTGCATGGCGAAAGCCGCGATCACCGTCCCCGCGATCCGGCCCCCTTCGACGTCGCTCGGGTAGTGGACGCCGCACACCATGCGGCTTCGGCCGTACTGAGCGGCCCGTGCGAAAATCGCGGCCTTTTTTTCCGGTACGGCGTCGGCCAGCACCACGGCGCTCATGTAGGCAAACGTGGTATGGCCGCTGGGATAGGCGCCGCTCGATATCGGTCCGAAGCAGGACTGGACCCTGGAGCTGAGGCGGAAGGGACGGGGGCGGCCCCAATACTTTTTCACGGCCCCCACGATGGGGTGGGCATCGTCTGCCAGCCGTTCGAAAAAACCGGCGGTAAGGGGAAGGTTTTCCGCCGTGAACTTGGGACCGAGCACTCCCGACGCAAGCCGAAAGACAGACACCGTGTTGTCGGCAACGGCCCGCGCCTTTTCTTCCGGGGTGCGCTTCTTCTGGATGGCGGCCAGTTCGGCGATCTCGCTTCGCGTCCGGGAAGAATCGTCGGAAGGCGGCGGCGCAAGCAGCACCGTCAGGTCCACCTGCCCGGGGGCCACGAAGTGACCGTCTCCCCACGCGGCGCCCGGAAACGCCTGCGCGGAAAACAAAATGAAGAAAATCCAGACGAACAGAACCGACCGACCGAATCCCGGCTTTTTCATAGCTTTTCTCCACCGTGGTTTGGGAACGGGCGCAACCGCCGCGCCCGCCCGCGGTTTTGCACGCGGCTCCTAAAGAATTGCGTACAGGCTGCGCGTGTTTTGTTCCGTGACCTGCGCCACTTCCTCCGTGCTTTTTCGCTTGATGCCGGCCAGTTCCCGGATGGTGAGCCCCAGGTCGGCCGGCTCCGACGCCTTCCCCCCGTATTCCACGGGAGCATCGGTTTCGACCAGGATCCGGTCCAGGGGCGCCAGTTCCATGGCCGCCCGGTGCTGCGGGCTGGTGGCAAGAGCGGGAGTTGCCGAGACGGAATATCCGGCATCGAGTATCTTTTTCAAGATCTCCACCGGGCCGCTGTACCAGTGGAACACGGCCCGCTCCACCGCGGCTTCCCTTGCCATGGCGAAGGTCCGTTCATAGGAGTAGCGCGAATGGATGATGGCCGGCTTTTTCATCTGCGCGGCCAGGGCCAGCAGCCTTTCGAACACGCTCCACTGGATTTTCTTTTTGACCTTGGCGCCGTAATCGAGCCCCACTTCGCCGAGAGCGATGCACGACGGGAGGTTTTCCCGGACGAACGCGATTTCTTCTTCGATGCGACCGGAGTCGATCGACCACGGGTGGATGCCCACCGCCGGGTAGACCACGCCCGGATGGCGGCGGGCGATCTCAAGGGTCGCCAGGTTGGACCGGACGTCCATCCCCACGGCGATGACGGCCTGGATGCCGGCGGCCTTCGCCCGCAAAACGGCTCCGTCGGCGTCCGGGATTTCGTTCAGGTGAGCGTGGCCGTCGATCATGAGGCGTCCCCGTTTCCCCCGCCGAGCCGAAACTTTCTCGACCACAGGCGGATCATCTGCGCCTCGTCTTCCGGAACTCCGAGCGACAACAGGAAACGGTGATGGGCTTCCGGCGCCCGGTGTTCGAACTCGGCGTGCCACCGGTCCATCGCCCGCTCATCCATCCCGGCGGCTTGAAGCATTTCCACCCACATCTGTTTGTCCACCTCCTGGCGAGCCTCCGGTCGAACCATGCCCTTGAGCATCGCGGAAAGAAGCCCCTGCCTGGCCTTGAGGGCGAGCATCTCCTCTTCCGTCTCCTTGAGCCGCTTCTCGAAAAACTCCGCGCACGGGGCATCCTCCGAATCGAGGATGGTGCGGATGTCTTCGATGGACAGGCTCGTCCGGCGAAGCATGCAAATCCGCTCCAGGCGCTTCGCGTCTTCTTCCGAATAGATGCGGTAGCCCGAGGCCGTCCGCCGGGAAGGCGACAGGAGCCCCACCCGGTCGTAGTACAGCAGGGTGCTGCGCGAAAGGCCGAACAGGCGCGCTATGTTGGATATCGTATACGATTTCATGGCGGTTGAAACAAGCAGTGGCGGCCGTCCACTGCTTTGCTTTCCTTACCTGCTGTTGTTACGGATCTGCTCGATCCTTTGGGCATCGAGCCCCAGCCATTCCAAAAAGCCCCGGTGCGCTTCGGGATGCCGCGACTCGAACACGCGGTGCCATTGCATCATGGTCGCTTCATCGAGCCCGATTTCCCGGAACATGGCCACCCAATCGTCTACCGTCACACGGTTTTGCATCGTCAGACTCCTTCGGTAAATTGTGATTTTTCGATACGCCACGGCCGTTGACGAAGCAGTTTATAAACCGTGAACCGGTAGACGGGTAAAGCGAAAAAATGAAGCGGCGGCGGATTCGGCCCGTTAGTCGCGGACAACTCCCTGCGGTCTGGAAAAACCTTTCGCACGGCGGGCCGGCGAACCGCAGAGCATTCCTTCCGCGCTGATATCCTCATCCACATCAGGCCAGTGAACGCCTTGCCCGTCACCGATTATCTCGAAATGATTGCGCTGGTCGGAAGTAGCCTCGGACAGCCGCCACGACCACGCAAGAGGCACGCTGATGGTGCGGCCGTCGGCAAGACGCGCGATGATCTCATCTTCCGTTATGCGGATGTCCGATATTCTTGCCTCATTCACACTAACCGCAATGTTCATCCCATGCCTTCAAAAATTCATCCCGAACAGTAGGCATGATCTTCCAGCCCTGCTAGAATCAGAGGTTTGTTAATCCGGCTCCCCTCTCCGCATCACCCGCCAGGCAGCCCTCTATCCCGTCCCGATCCTCCGCGTGAAACCATGAAAACTCCGGGTCCCCCCGGAACCAGGTGTGCTGGCGCTTGGCGTACCGGCGGGTGTCCCGCTTGATCAGGGTTGCGGCTTCAATCAGGGACAGTTTGCCCAGGACGTGGAGCGCCATCTGCCGGTAGCCCAGAGACTGCATGGACTTGAGATCCGGTCCGTATCCCATGAGCAGAAGCCTTCGCACCTCGTCTTCCAGGCCCTGTTCGATCATCCGGTCCACCCGCCGGTTGATCCGCTCGTAGAGTTCTTCCCGCTCCCGGTAGATAAAGATTTTGACCGCCCGGAACACGGTGCGCTCGAACCGGTGGCCGCTCTGGAGATCGGAGAGGGCCACGCCGGAAATTCGAAACACCTCCAGCGCCCGCAGGACCCTCTGGCGGTCGTGCGGGTGGATGCGGGAGGCGGCCCGGGGATCGACCCGAACGAGTTCGGAAAAAAGGCCCTCCAGCCCCACCGTTTCCTCTTCCCGCAGCAGCGCTTCCTTTACGGCCGGGTCGGACGGAGGCCCCGAACAGATGCCGCGGGTGAGCACCTTCATGTACAGCCCGGTGCCGCCCACCACCAGGGGCACTTTCCCGCGCGCCAGGATGTCCTCGACGGCGGGGCGGGCCAGGTCGACGTACCGGGCGGCGTCGAAGGGCTCGTCGGGGTCCGCCACGTCCAGCAGATGGTGCGGGATTTCTTTTCGTTCGGCCGCGGTGGGCTTGGCGGTGCCGATGTCCATGTGCCGGTACACCTGCATGGAATCGGCGTTGACGATCTCCGCGCCGAGCTTTTCGGCGAGCCTCACGGCCAGAGTGGTCTTGCCGGCCGCGGTGGGGCCGGCAAGGAGCACCAGCGGGGGCGGCGCATCAGGTCCGCTTGAATGATCGCAGGATTTGGTCATAGCTCAGTTTGAACCAAAGAGGCCGCCCGTGAGGGCACGTGAAGGGAAGGCTCGTGTCGTCGAGCATTTCCAGGAGGTGGCGGATTTCCTCCGGCTTGAGTTTCATGCCGGCCTTCACCGCCCCGCGGCACGAGGCCACCTTGGCCAGGGAGGCCGCCAGGCCGGACCGGCCGGTGGGAGCGTCTTCTTCGGCAAATTTTAGAAGGTCGCGGATGAGTTCGGCCGGCGGCACCTCGGACAGAGGCGCCGGGACGGCGTGGACGGAAAAGTCCGTTCCGCCGAAATGTTCCAGTTCGAACCCCATCTCCCGGAGGTCCGGGAGCCAGCGTTTGACCAGGGCCGCTTCGCCGGGCATGAGGTGGACGAGTTCCGGGCGGGTCAGGAGCTGAGCGGCCGAGGCGCCGGTGCGGGCCAGGAGGCGGTTGAAGAGCACCCGTTCGTGGGCGGCGTGCTGGTCGATGATCACCAGGCCGTCCGGAGCTTCCAGGAGGAGAAACGAATTGGCGAGCTGTCCGATCACGGGAAGGCTCGCGAAGGTGATTTCGGGCGAAGCTTCCGGCGGCGGAAACCCGATGGTTTCCGAGCTTTGGTCCGGCGGGACGCGGGGAAACGCCCGGACGTTTTCGCCGCCGCCAAAAACCGGAGCGGCAGCGGGACGGCGGGGCGCGAAATCAAAAGACGCCTGGTTTTCCCTTAAAAAACCGGCCTGCGCGAAAGAAGACGCCTCCCGCGGGAAGAAGTCCGGGGCCGCCGGCCGGACCTGGGCGGTGGGTCTCGCGCCGGAAAGCGTGCCCAGCAGAGCCTCTCGCAGAACCCTCATGACCTCCCCCGGTTTTTTGAACCGGATCTCGCGCTTTGCCGGGTGCACGTTCACGTCCACCGCGGCCGGAGACAACCGGATGAAAACGGCCGCCACCGGGTATTTGCCGCGGGGGATCAGGGCCTCGTAGGCCGCGAGCACCGTCCGCTGGAGGAGCCTGTCCCACACCGGGCGCCCGTTGACGTACAGAAAAAGAGACTGGCTGTTGGTCCGCTGCACCTGAGGCAGGCAGAGGTAGCCGGAGACTTCCGTTTCGTCTTTTTCGAATTCGATCCGCACAAAGGAACTCAGCAGGTCGCGCCCGAACACCTGAGCCGCCCGCTGCGCCGTGTCCTGAGCCTTCGGGAAATCGTGCAGGAGCCTTTCCTGGCTGCTCAGCTGGAAGTGGATCTCGGGATGGGCGAGCGATATCCGGAAAAACTGGTCGGTGATGTAGGCCAGTTCCGTTTCGGCGGTCCGCATGAATTTTTGCCGGGCGGGCGTGTTGTGGAAAAGGTCCCGCACCAGCACCTGGGTGCCGGGAGGACATCCCGCCTCGCACACATCGCGCAGCACTCCGCCCTCGATCCGAATCCGGGTGCCGCCAACGGCCGACGCCTCCCGCGTCACCAGCTCGAAGCGCGAAACCGACGCGATGCTCGGAAGCGCCTCGCCCCGAAACCCCAGCGTCATGACCGACGCCAGGTCCTCCACCGAAGCGATCTTGCTCGTGGCGTGGCGTTCCGTGGCCATCAAAGCGTCATCGGGATGCATGCCGCACCCGTTGTCCACCACCCGGATTTCCTTGCGCCCCCCCTGGATGAGACTCACCGAAATCTTCGAACTTCCCGCGTCGATGCTGTTTTCCAGCAGTTCCTTGACCACGGCGGCGGGACGTTCCACCACTTCGCCGGCCGCGATTTGGTTACATAAAATGTCGGGCAAAATCGCTATCTTACCCATAGGGACCCCTCTCGTGTCCATCCCTGCTAATCTATTTGACAGAAAACTTTCATTCCAGTATGCAAGA
>LUZZ01000446.1 GCA_001603845.1 Syntrophobacterales bacterium Delta_01
GGATCTGCTCCCGGTCGTCGAAGGCGTACAGGAACGGCGTGAACCCGCCCAGGTCCATGACGTAAGTCCCGAACCACAGCAGGTGGCTCGATATGCGGTTGAGTTCCGAGGCGATCACGCGGATGTACTTGGCGCGCTCCGGGACTTCTATTCCCGCCAGCTTTTCGACGGCCAGGACGTAGCCGTGGTTGAACAGCAGCCCGGACAGGTAGTCCATGCGGCTGGTGTTGGGCAAAAACTGCTTGTAGAGCCTGTTTTCGCCCATTTTTTCGTGGCCGCGATGGCCGTAGCCGATGATGGGATCGGCCTTTATGATGAACTCGCCGTCCAGGTCCAGCAACACCCTGAGAACGCCGTGGGTGCTGGGGTGCTGAGGCCCCAGGTTCAGCGTGTACGTTTTCTCCGATACCGGAGCGCTAAACTGTTCAGTCATAAATTTTTTCCCGTTTATGGTAGGCGCCGATCTTCCCGAAGGTCTTCCTGAGCGGATAGTAGTCCGCGTCCTCGGGAAGCAGGAGCGGCCTCATGTCGGAGCTTCCCGCAAAGTCGATCCCGTAGAACTCGTGGACCTCCCGCTCCAGCCACCCCGCACCGCGAAAGATGTCGCTGATGGATTCCGCCTTCTGGTCGTGCCCGCACAGGACCCGGACCGAAACGCGCGACGCCGGTTCGTAGCGGTTGAAATGATAGACCAGTTCGAACGTGTCCATGAAGTCCAGGCAGGTCATGGTTTCCAGGAAAAACCCGGCGGCGTCGAAGGCCCTGGCCGCCTCCCGCGTCCCGGAAATGGGGACCATGACGGACCACTGGGTCCCCGCCCTGCCGGTTTCATCGGTTTGAAAGGGCGCCTGGGGGAATTTTTCCCTCAAAACGTCTCGAATTTCGTCAACCGCTTTCATCTAGTTTTTGCCTCCGCTGCGGCTGAACCGGCGCAACAGGTTGCGGTTCTCGCCCCGCGTAATCTTGTCTTCCAGCGCCAGCATGCCCTGGATCAACGCTTCCGGCCGCGGCGGGCAGCCGGGCACCACGATGTCCACCGGCACGATGAGGTGCGCTCCGGGCACGATGGCGTACTGGCCGTCGTAGTCGAACGGGCCGCCCGAGATGGCGCAGTTGCCCATGGCGATGCACCACTTCGGATTGGGCATCTGGTCCCAGAGCATCTGGATGGCCGGGGCCATTTTCTTGGAAATCGTTCCGGCCACGATCATCACGTCGGACTGGCGCGGAGACGGCCTGAAAACGCCCGCGCCGAAACGGTCCAGGTCGAACCGCGACGCTCCCGCCGCCATCATCTCGATGGCGCAGCAGGCAAGGCCGAAGGTCATGGGCCACAGCGAATTGGCCCGCGCCAGGTTCAAAATATCGTCGAGGAGAGCAAACTTGATGGCCGGCTGGCCCGGCTCACACTTTCTCACCTGCGGTTCCATTCAAAAACTCCTTTACGCCACGCGAATACGATTGCCAGCGACAAAATGCCCACAAAGAGCACGACCTCCAGGAGGTCGCGGATTGCGAACTTGCCGTAGGCCAGGGCCACCGGGAACAGGTAGAGCACGTCCACGTCGAAGGCCAGGAAAATGAGGGCGTAGATGTAGTAGGCGACCGTAAACTGGATCCACGCGCTGCCGATGGTTTCCATGCCGCTTTCGTAAGTGGCCGCGCGGTACCGGCCGGCGCTTCGCCTGACTATCAGCTTTGAAATGATGATGGGAACAACGGCGAACATAAGCCCCGCAAACAAATACAGAGCCACTGCCAAAAAGTCGGTCATTAGCGTATTGGAGATCACGCCCTTTCTCTCCTCCGGTGGGGTGCAACTCGGGGCTAGTCTGGTCCGATTTGTCTTACAGGCAAATACTGTGGTTTAGGCTCAACAGATCCAGAATCATTCAGCAGAATAGGCGGAAGCAATCGGAAGCATTATGCACAAGAGTCGGCGGAGTATAACACCTAGTTGCACACGATTCCAGCCAAAAACTAAGCAACTCCTCAACTAGTAGTTTTTGCCCGATGTCCCGGTAGCCTAAGCTATATCGGAATAATTGTAACCCGACCCGGGAGGCGGCTTCAATGCACAGCACAACGCCGGAAGCGACGTACCGGGAAAACCGCTCCTTCCGCGAACACTCAATGAGACGAACCGAAACGCGGTCTGCGAGGTGCTCTCGGCAGGGTTGTTCCAACGGGCGTCTAATTAACAGATTTTGCGATATTTTGCACGCAAAAATTTCCCGGAATCGATGATTGTGTATTGCCTCCCATTGTGTGCTATGTTTCGGGTCTACCGGTTACGGGTCGCCGGTTGCGGGCGGTGGCGTCCGGATGCTCCAGGATTGGAGCGCGGGTCCGGACTTCGCCGCGGGCGCAAAAACCCGAATTCCATAACTCGAAACGCACAACCGGCAACCTGCAACCGGCGACCCAACTCAGGAGGCCTTCATGCTGGTTCTTACTGCTGCGGAAATGTCAGGACTCGATCAGCGGACCATAAACGAAATCGGAATCCCGGGGATCGTTTTGATGGAAAACGCCGCGCGCGGAGCGGCGGCCTTTTTCCTGGAAGCGGTCCCCGACCTTGTCGAACGCCGCATCGCCGTGATCGCGGGAGGCGGCAACAACGCCGGCGACGGGTTTGCGCTGGCCCGGATTTTCCACAACCTAGGCGCCAACATGCTGGTGGTGTGCCTCCGGCCTCCCGAAAGACTTTCCGGGGACGCGCTCACCAACTTCAACGTCCTGGGGAAAATGGGGGTACCGGTGTTCACCTGGGACGAATCCGCCGATTTCGACTCCCAGTGGGAGACGGTGAAGCGGTGCGAGGCGGTGATCGACGCCATTCTGGGCACCGGCCTCAAGAGCGAGGTGCGCGGGTTGTACCGCGAGATCATCGATAAAATCAACGGCCTTCCCGCACCGGTGCTTTCCGTGGACGTGCCTTCGGGGCTGGACGCCAGCACCGGGCGAGTGCTCGGCACGTCGGTGCGGGCGACGGCCACGGCGACCTTCGGATATCTCAAAATCGGCCACGTGATGGAACCCGGAAGCGAGGTTTCGGGGCAGGTGCGGGTGCTTGACATCGGGATCCCGCCGGAGCTGGCGCAGTCGGCCGGCCTCGGGCGGTGGTTCCTGACCGAAGAGATGGCGTCGTCGTGGCTGGAACCGCGGCACCCCTCCGTCCACAAGGGAAACGCCGGGCACGTGTGCGTGCTGTCCGGATCGCGCGGAAAGACCGGCGCGGCAGCTCTCATCTGCCTGGGAGCGGCGCGGGCGGGGGCCGGCCTGGTCACCCTGTTCGTCCCGGAAAGCCTGAACCCCATCCTGGAAGTCAAGCTCACGGAACCGATGACCCTGCCCATTGCCGAAACGCCCGAACAGGCCCCGGCCCTGGCCGCCCTGCCCCGGAT
>LUZZ01000447.1 GCA_001603845.1 Syntrophobacterales bacterium Delta_01
CCGCCTTCGATGCTCAAGTCTATCTTTTCCAAGTGCGAAAGCTCCTTCTGAATTACTGTTCCGTGACGGGGGCGGGCGTCGTCACACCAGCCCCATGTACGCTTCCCTTATCTTCGGATCGGCGAGCAGTTCGGAGGATTGGCCCGTCATCACGATTCGCCCGTTGTCGATGACATAGCCGCGGCTGCTCAACTCCAGGGCGATTTCGACGTCCTGTTCGACCAGGATGACGCTCATGCCCTGTTCGGTGTTGATCCGGGCGAGGACCTCCGCGAGCCTCTCCACGATCACGGGCGCGAGTCCGAGCGACATTTCGTCCACCAGCAACAGCCGGGGCCGGGCCATCAGCGCCCGCCCGATGGCGCACATCTGCTGCTCGCCTCCCGACAAGTCGCCCGCCGTGCGGTTCCGGAGCTTTTCCAGTTCCGGGAAATACCCGAAGACCTTCTCCTCGTCCTCCAGCACGCCCTGCCGGTCTTTCCGGAAATAGGCCCCGATCAGGATGTTGTTCAACACCGTCATGCCCTTGAACAGCCGCCTTCCTTCCGGCACCATCGACAGGCCGGCTCGGATGCGCGCTTCGACCGGGACGGTCGTGACGTCCACGCCGTCGAAGTCGATCCTGCCGGAAACGGCAGGCACCAGGCCGACAACCGTCCTTAAAAAAGTGGTTTTCCCCGCGCCGTTCGCACCGACGAGGGAAACGAACTGGCCCTCCTCGATTTCGAACGCGATGTCCCAGAGCACCCGGGTATCGCCGTAATTGACGTTCAGGTCCGATACGGTCAGCAGGCTCATCGGTTCACGCTCTTTCCACACTTTTGGAATGCCTCTCGGCAAACCTCTTTCCAAGGTATGCCTGGATCACGTCCGGCGAATTGACGATTTCCGAGGGCGAACCGTCCCCGATTTTTTTGCCGAACTGGAGGACGATGATACGCCGGCAAACGCTCATGATGGCTTTCATGACGTGTTCGACCACGATGATGGTGACCCCCAGCGAGCTGTTGATCCGGTTGATCAGCTCGATCATCTTGTCGATTTCATTGTGGTTCAGCCCCGCCATCACCTCGTCGAGCAGCAGGAGCACCGGCTTCATCGTCAGGGCGCGCGCCATTTCCAGCCGTTGCCGCTCGGAGAGGGTCAACTGCCGCGGAAGCAGGTCCCGCTTGGCGTACAGGCCGGTCCACTCCAGCGCGTCCTTGGCGCGGTTCAGGATTTCAGCTTTGTGTGGAATGCTTTTCCCGGAAAACATGGCCCCGACCGCCACGTTCTCGATAGCCGTGAGGTGGCCGAAGGGGCGCACCACCTGGAAAGTCCGGGCGATTCCCATCCTGGCGATCTTATGGGGTTTGAGGCCCGAGATCGTTTTCCCATCGAACTGCAAAGCTCCCGTGCACCGGCACAGGCCCGATATGGCGTTGAGCATGGTGGTCTTCCCGGCCCCGTTCGGGCCGATCAGGCCGACCACCTCCCCCCGGTCCACGTGAAAATCGACCTCGCTCAGGGCGCACACCCCCCCGAACTGGACCGAAACTTTTCTGCCACTCAAAAGACTCATTCGGCGGCTTCCTCCTTCTTTCGGCCCGGCTTCCGCAGTCGAAACAGGTGCACGATTCCTCTGGGCATGAAAGTGACCACCAGGACGATCAGCAACCCGAGGACCAGAAGGTGAATCTTGAGAAATTTGCCCCAGACGATGGTGGCGAGCACTTCGAGAAAGAAGGCCCCCAACAGGGGCCCGAGCACCGTGTCGATTCCGCCCAGCAGCATCATCACGTACCCCTTGATCGACACGTTGATATCAAAGGCGCTGCCCGGTTCGATGAATGTGAACCAGAATGCCCAAATCCCGCCGGCAAGCGCCGTGAAGGCCCCGCTGATCGCCCAGGCCGTGATCTTGATGGCCGTCGTGTTGATGCCCATGACCTCGGCCCCCACCTCGCTGTCGCGGACGGCCCGGAAAGCGTAGCCGAGGGGGCTCGAATCCAGCCAGTAAACGAATCCGGTTGCCGCGAGCACCACCGCGAACATCAGGAAGTAGATAATTTTGTAGAGCAAACCGGGGCTCATCGAACTGAGAGGGAGCGGCAGGCCCATCGCGCCGCCCGTGACCCCGCCCAGGTTGATGATCAGCTCCATCATGGCCATATTCACCGCCACCGTTGCGATGGCGAAATAATGGCCGCTCAACCTCAAAACCGGCCAGCCCACCAAAACGGCGATCACGACCGCGACAACGGGGGCCCCCACCAGGGCGACGCCGAACGGCAGTCCGAGCGCCATCAGCACGCCGGTCGTATAGGCCCCCACGCCGAAGAATACGGAATTGCCGAACGCGTGGTAGCCCGTGAATCCGGCGATGATGTTCAGCCCCTGGGCCACGACGGCGTACATCATGACGTTGGTCAGGATGCGCAGCCAATAGTTGGAAATGAAAAAAGGCGCCGCGGCGAAAACAAGTATCGCCAGCACGATGGCCGTGCGGTGTCCGGATGACGGAAGTATCGAATTTTGTCTGGGAGTTGGCATCAAGCAGCCTCGTTAAGATACTTCTCCGTAAAAGCGCTTCCCGAGAAGGCCCTGAGGCCGCATTACGAGAATTGCAAGAAAAACGATGAACGCTACGATGTTCTGAAAATTCACACCCAGCAGGTACGATGTGAACGCCTGGATGAGTCCGTAGAGGAGCCCGGCGAGGACGCAGCCCTCGACGCTCCCGATTCCTCCCAGCACCGTGATGACGAAGACGGCGCCGATAAACTCCCGCCCCATGATCGGGGAAATGGGAAAAAACATGCTGGCGAGGCTCCCGGCCGCACCGGCGAGGGCGGCGCCCGCCGCAAAGGTAAGCGAATAGACCCGGTAGGGATTGATCGCCATCAGCCTCGCGATTTCCTTGTCCAGGGCCGTGGCGAGGATCGCCTGCCCCGCACGGGTTTTCCTGACGAAGAGGTAAAACGCTCCGGCCAGGAACAGGGCGAAACCGAAAATTGCGAACCGTACGGTGGGAATGAGGCTTCCCCCGATGGCCAGGGCGCTTCCGGAATACGAGGTGTTGACCGAGCGAAAATCGGATGAAAAAAGCAGGACCACCACGTTGATCAGGATCATGTCGATCCCGAAGGTCAGGATCAGCGAAAGGAGCAGGCTGAACCTCATGACCCGGTTCAAAAGCACGGCCTGCAGGAAGTACCCGATCACGAACAGGACCGCCATCGAGAGCGGAATGGACAGGAACGGATCGAGCCCGGCCTTGGCAAAAAGCAGATAGCTGACATAGGCCCCGACCATGATGAACGCGCCATGGGCCAGGTTGATCACCCCCATGACGCCCCAGACCATCGAAAACCCGATGGTGGCGGTCGCGTAGAGACCGCCCAGCAAGAGCCCGTTGATTATCGTTTGAATGAGCATTCCATCCCTCGTGAATCCCGGCCGTTCAGAAAACTATACAATCCACACAAAAGCGCGGGGAGCCCTGGCAATGGCGCTTCCACAGGCTCCCCCGCCCGAATGCCGGTGCATGGAAGCACCCGGCCTGACCTTTGGTGCCGCGACTCGGGGGAAGGCATCAAGGGGCTGTTGCCCAAAAGAGTATCAAGGTTCGCCAATAGCGGAACGAACGAAAATCCCCCTCCCTGCGATGGGAGGGGCTGGGGGAGAGTGTCGTACTTTCAGGTACTTACTTCCCCTCCCCCGACCCCTCCCACAATGTTGTTGACTTTAAGCTCCTCCCCCTTTGATGGGGGAGGCAAGGTGGGGGTGAAAAACCGAGCGATATCAACACCCTCCCCCTTCCCCTCCCGTCAAGGGAGGGGAGTTCCTGGAACGACACCCCCTAAAGTCAACAGCATTGCGGGGGGGGGAGGGATTGGAGATCAAGATGCCGATACAACACCACATCCGATGCCGGAGAACTTTCTGCGATGCATGCAACGGGAGCGGCTACGACTGCTTTGCTTCCAGGCAGTGCGAATTCTGCCGGGGTTCCGGCGAGGTCGTGGTCTGTATTGGCAGCGGCGGAGGACTTTTATGGGAAAAACGATAGATGAGATCAAGCTGGGGGATTCCGCGGAGTTTACGAAGACCATCTCCGAATCGGACGTTTACCTTTACGCCGGGCTGACCGGCGACATGAACCCCGCCCACGTCAACGAAGTCTATGCGCAGAAGACCTTCTTCAAGACCCGGATCGCCCACGGCCTGCTGCCGTCGGGATTCATTTCCGCGGCCATAGGGATGAAACTTCCCGGGCCGGGGACCATCTACGTCAGCCAGGAACTCAATTTTCTGGCCCCCGTCCGGATCGGCGACACCATTACGGCGCGCGTCGAAGTGATCGAAATCATTGCGGACAAAAATAGGGTGAGGCTCAGGACCGCCTGTTCGAACCAGGACGGCAAGACGGTTCTGGACGGAGTGGCGATGGTGAGCCCCCCGAAAGTCCGGGAATAAGAAGCGCCTCCGGCCGGAAAATTCCCGGCGGTCTTTTCCGTGCCCGCATGGGGAAAAGTCTTACGGAGCGGCCTCGGGTTCCTCACGGGAAGCGGTCTTCGCGGCCGCCCTGCTTCTCTTCTTTTCGGCCGACCGTTTATGGTCGGTTTGGAACGCCTGCCGGAAGCTTTCCATCAGTTTCTGAAACTGGTCGGCCTGCTGCTGGACCAGGCCCTGGAACTTGCCCGTAATTTCGTCGTGTTCCATTTTCTTTTCAGCGGAGAGCAGCATCCGCAGGTGCTCGATCGTTTCGGCCTGGGAGTCGGATTTTTCTTTCAGGTCTTCGTACTTTTTTATCAGTGCCAGGTGTTGGTCGCGAGGCACCACTCCCATGAGGGCCAGGTACTCCGTGAAGCATTTGTCGAAATCGTTCCGGGCCTTTGTCCAGACCGCGAAATAATCCGTTACCGCCGCCCCGGACGGCTTGTCCAAGCCGTAAACTTTCCGGAACAGGCCGGGGATTGCTTCAAAGGCGGAAAAACTCCGGCGCATGCACACCGTCATGTCTTCCACGAATTTTTGGCCCTCCGCGGCGCCCGTGAAGAAATTCCCCCAAAATTCCAATAGATTTTGTTCCATGTGGTGATCCTTCCCCGGCGTCCGCCGCCCCCGGGGCGCCGGGCGATGCCGCGGGCGAGGCGCCTATTTTGCGAAACACGCTTCGACCTTGCTGAAGCTCTCATCCACGACCTTCTTGAATTCGCTGCGCCCCTGCTTCACCGATTCGATCCAATCGTTGATGGCCTTACGGCCGTCGCCGGGAATCCACGTGGCCTGCTCCAGGAAAGCGGCCATCATCTTTTCCGTTTGATCCTGCAGTAAAACGATGGCATTGAATGTGTTCTCGAAGGTAGCCTTGTTAAAATCGAGCATCTGCCTGGTAAACTTGGTCTGGTCCATCCTGGGCCTCCTGAATTTTGGGTAACCGGGTGTGCCGGGAAAAATGATTGACTACGGAACTGAGATAAATATAGCGGTGGGGGCGGAGATGTCAAGGGGAAAATTGTGCAGCGCACAATCATTTAAAAGTGGCATAACTAAACGATATTGGTTATATTGATTGCTGCGTTGTGTCATTGACGCCGAGTCCGGTCCGTGTTCTTCCCCATGGGCCGGAGCGGTGAAGCGCGGCGGGACAGCGGGGTGTGAGGAATGCAAAAGGTCAGGCTGAAAAAATATGCGAACAGGCGGATCTACGATACCGAAAAGAGCGCCTACATCACGCTGCAGCAAGTCTGCGAGCTGATCCGGAGCGGACGGCAGGTCGAGGTGATCGACGCCCAGACCCAGGAGGACGTGACCGCGTTCATCCTCACCCAGATCATCGTGGAGGAGGCCAAGAACAAGAACAGCCTGCTCCCCGTGCCGCTGCTCCACCTGGTGATCCAGTACGGCGGGAACGTGCTGAGCGAATTTTTCGAAAAATACCTGGAGCTCACCATACAGAACTACCTCGCCTGCCGGTCCGCTTTCGACGATCAGTTCCGAAAATGGCTGGAGATGGGCAAGGATCTTTCCTCCATGGCGCAAAAGTCGATGCCCGGTCTCACTCCCTGGAAGCCGTTTTTCGACCTGTTTTCTCCTCCCGGAAGCGGGAGCGGGGAAAAGCCGCCGGAATCCACCGGAAGCTGACACCCGGGCGGTGGGAAAGCTTTCCCGCTCTTCCGGCTTAAACGGGCGTGCAGAAAAGCTCCGCTTCGGCCTCGCGGCGGCGGCGCAGCCCCTTTTCCGCGCTGCTGCCCGGGTTGCGGTACTTCACGAACCGGCTTCTCACCCAGGCCTTGTCCGGCCACCGGTCCGAAGAGTCGCACACGGCGGTTATCGACTTGAAGTTCTTTCGCCCGTGGAAGCGGGGGCCCAGGTTGTAGGCGAAGCTGTACAGAGCGCCCCGCTGGTTGTCGTTCATCCGGTCCCAGGAGGGGATCTTCTCCAGGGCCGGCCGGCACCGGTCTTCCACCTCGCGGGCGAGGTACTGTTCCGCCTCCTCGCGGGTGATGACGTCGCCTTGTTTCACCGGGGAGCCGTCGGGATATCGGGTGGTGCCGTATCCGATGGTGGGGACCTTCCAGCCGGCGAGCGGGTCCGGGTAAGCCCGCGCCCGCCCGTCGGGCAGTTCTTCATGGTAGCCTTCGAATTCCTTGATCAATTCTATGCCGCATCGAGGTACGCCGGCAGCCATGGAGTCTCCTTTCACACCTGGGGATTGGAAGTGACGGGCGACACGTTGCCATACGAAATTTTCAGGTAGTGATCGCCATAACGCCGAGCGCTCGGTACGCACGCGCATGCACGTGCGGCCGAATTCCGGGGGAGCGGGGAAAGGGGCTGTTGCTCAAAAGGATATCAAGGTTCATCAATAGTGGAACGAACGAAAATCCCCTCCCTGCGATGGGAGGGGTTAAGGGAGGGTGTCGTATTTTCAGGTACTTACTCTCCCTTCCCCGTGGCGGAATGCAATGTTGTTGACTTTAAGCTCCTCCCTTGATGGGGGAGGCCAATGCCGTTGACTTTAGGCTCCTCCCCCTTTGATGGGGGAGGCAGGGTGG
>LUZZ01000067.1 GCA_001603845.1 Syntrophobacterales bacterium Delta_01
ATACAACACCCTCCCCTAACCCCTCCCATCGCAGGGAGGGGGATTTTCGTTCATTCCACTATTTTTGTTTGTTCCACTATTGATGAACCTTTGATGAATCTCGATATCCTTTTGGGCAACAGCCCCTTCCCCCGCACCCCCAAATCAAACCGCGAAGCGGCGTGGAGGGGCGCAGAGGCCAGGGGCAAAGCGCCCCCACGCTTTTAAGGCATCGCTCCGATATCTTCTCCCCACGTCGCTTCGCATCTCACGGGGACAGGAGAGATATTACTCCGTTTTGTTCGAATTGTCAGGTTCCGCCAGCCGGTCGAAATACTGCCAGAACTCGGGGAAGGATTTCGCAACCGATTCCGCGCCCTCGATTTCCACGCCTTCCACGCGCAGGCCGGCGAGAGCGAAGGCCATGGCGATGCGGTGATCGTCGAACGCGCGAATGGGAGCGGCGGGTGTGCGGGGATTTCCGCCGGAGATCACCAGCCCGCCGGGAAGCTCCCGGACCGGCACCCCCAGGAGTTTTAGCCCCGAGGCCACCGCCTCCAGGCGGTCGGATTCCTTGATGCGCAGGTGGGCGACGTTTCGGATGCTGCTGGTTCCCGGTGCGAACGCGGCCACCACGGCCAGCGTGGGGACCATGTCCGGCATTTCGTTCATATCGATATCGATGGGGGCAAGTTGCTGCGGGCCGGTCACGCGCACCCCTTCCGCCTCCCACTCGATGCGGCACCCCATCTTCCCGAGCACGCCCAGGAAGGCGCTGTCGCCCTGGAGGCTCCCGGGAAAGACCGGGGAGGTGAACACCGTCCCGCCCGTCAGCGCGGCGGCTCCCCAGAAATAGGAGGCGGTCGAGCAGTCGCCTTCCACCGTGAAGTCGGCCGGGGCGTAGGTTTGAGGCGCCGGGACGAAAACGGCGTTGGGCGCGGGCCTGTCGAGGTGGATGCCCGCCTGTTGCATCATTTCCAGGGTCATGGCAACGTAGGGGAAGGAAGCCGCGGGCTCGGTCCATTCGATGGTGAGCCCTTCGGCGGCCGTCGGCGCGGCCAGCAGGAGGCCGGACAGAAACTGGCTGCTCTTGGATGCGTCCACCGTCACCGTTCCTCCGCGGAGCCCGGCGCCCGTGAGCTTCAGCGGCGGGAAGCCGGGCGTGCCCAGCCACTCGATGCCGGCCCCCAGGGTTTCCAGGGCGCGGGCCACCGGCCCCACCGGCCGCTCGCGCAGCCTTGCCGTGCCGTCCAGGACGAATTCGCCCTTCCCGGCCGCGGCGATGGGGAGCAGCAGCCGGGTCGTGGTCCCGGAGTTTCCCAGGAAGATGGGGCCGGAAGGTTTCGTCCAGCGGTGCTTCGCCGGCACCACCCGTATCGAATCGCCCTGCCAGTCGACCCCGGTGCCCATCTGTTCGAGCGCTTTCGCGGTAATCAGCGTGTCTTCGGCCTTCAGGGGACGGCGTATTTCGCCCGGGCCGCCGGCCAGGGCGGCGATCATCAGCGCGCGGTGAGTCATGGACTTGGAGCCCGGAAGGCGGATGGCGGCATGGATGCCGGCCGCCGGCCTGACTTTCTTTCTGATGCTACTCATCTCCCGCCGCTCTTTCCAGCGCCCGCCGCATGGCTTCGACCGCCGGGGGGGTGACCGCGGATTCCAGCCACCACTCGATCTGCGCCACTCCCTGGTATAACAGCATGTCCAGCCCGGAGACCACCGTGCAGCCCGCCTGCTCCGCGGCCCGCGAAAAAACGGTGTGCCGGGGGCGGTACACGATTTCCATTACCAACATTTCGGGACGGAAAAACGAGGCCGACACCGGCGAGGACTGCTCGGCTCCCGCCAGCCCCAGCGAAGTGCACTGGACCACCAGGTTGAAGTTGTTTTCCTTTTTTTCGAGGACATTGAGCGCGATGAACCGGCAGTGAAGCTGGTGCGAAAGGCTTTTGCCGCGCTCCGCGCAGCGGTTGGCTATCGTGACCTCGGCCCCGGCCCGCTGGAGCCCGTAGGCCACGGCCCGCGCCGCGCCTCCCGCCCCCAGCACGAGCGCGTTTCGCCCTTCGATGGCCCCGGCCTGCGACAGGGCCCGCACCGCACCGATCCAGTCCGTATTGCGCCCCTCCCACCCGTTGCTCGATCTTCGCAGCGTGTTCACCGCCCCGATCTCGTAGGCCGTCTCGTCCACGTCGACCGCCAGGCGGCAGGCGGTTTCCTTGTATGGAATGGTCACGCTCAGGCCGCTGAAACCCGCCCGGTGAAGGGTCTCCAGGTCCCTGGCGAGTTCGTCGACAAACAGGGCGGCGTAGACCGCCTGAACCCCCATGGTTTCGAAAGCGGCGCTCATCATTGCCGGGCTCAGACTGTGGCGCACGGGATTTCCGACTACGGCGAACAGCTTTTTTTGTTCGGGTCTGATCATCCTGGTACCACCTCTTTCAGTTCAGGGATCGAGGGATTTCAGGAATTTAGGAATTGAAGAACATGTCTTGCCGCAAATCCCTCAATCACCAAATCCCTGAATTCCTCAATGCTTCCATTTCAACTCTCAAGTCCTCCGATTTCCTCAACAATATCCAGGACCGACCGGACCTGCGCGGTGTCCAACTGGCCGGGGGCCGCTTCGGCCTGGCCGGGCAGTTGGGCGTAAGTCCAGGGGCTGCCCAGGAAAAGGCACGCCAGCCTGCTCCACTTGCCCGTCGGCCCCATGCAGAAGGCGATAAGATCGGCCTGGAATTCCCTGCGTGCCAGGGGAATGAGTTCCAGCACCCGGAGGTTGTCCTCGCGGCATTGGGCCAGGGTGGCGATTTTCAGCACGTCCGCGCCGGTCCCCGCCATCGTTTCCACCAGCGCGCGCAGCTCTTCCCGCGAGGGCGTCCCGCCGGGGACGTGGCTGGAAACCACCACTTTCGCGCCCAGCCGGCGAAGGCCGGCGATGGTGCCCGGTGCGGCATCGAGTTCGATGTCGATCCATTCGGCCCCGGCACCGGCGGCACCGGCCAGCATTTCCAGCCGCCGGTCCTCCGGGCCGTCGAACGTGCCCATTTCACGCACCGGCCGGTTGGTGGCGATGACCGGGTGGCACGGTTTTCCCGAAAGCGCCCGGAAAAAGGGGTCCATCGCCTCCCGCGCGCGCCGGGAGGCGAACCTGTCGATTCGCCACTCGACCACGTCGGCTTCGGGGTGGTTCAACAGGCGAGGGAAATCTTCCGCGGAACAGTCCACGAGGCATCCGCAGATCCCCCGGCCCATTCGGTGTTCGGACACTTCCGACGCCGCCGGCGGGCGGCTCATTTCGGTCCTCCGAACTGCGTGCCGGCTCTCATCTTTTCCTTTTCGATCCTGAAAGGCTGCGCCGGGTCGCTTCTGGGATACGAACCCAAAATTTTCAGAAAAGTGGTCCTTTCGGCGGCTTTTTCGAGCGCCGCCCGAACGGGCGGATCCTCGCGGTGCCCTTCCAGGTCCGCGTAAAACAGGTACTGCCATGAGAAAATGCGATTCGGGCGCGATTCGATCCTGGTCATGTTGACCGCGGAAAGGGCGCCGAGCGTGGTATGGAGCGCGCCGGGCTTGTCGGATACCGCAAACAGGATGGAGGTCTTGTCCTTGCCCGTCGGGGCGTTTTCATAGTGCCCGAGGGCCAGGAACCGGGTGGTGTTGCCCGGACGGTCTTCGATCCTTTCGGCCAGGATGTTGAGCCGGTACCGGTGCGCGGCGTACAGGTTGCAAATCGCGGCCCCCCGGGGGTCTTCTCCGGCCAGTTGGGCGGATTTGGCGGTCGAAGTGCATTCGTTGTGTTCGGCGCGGGGGAGATTTTCCAGGAGCCACCGGCGGCACTGTTCGATGGCCTGGGGATGCGCGTAAAGGTGCCGGACTTCCTGGAGGGAAGGGGCGGCGCCGCAAAGGTTGTGCGCGATTTCCAGGTAGCACTCGCTGATCACCCGCACCTCGCGCTCGTAGAGCAGGTCCATGCTGTGGCCGATCCCGCCCTGGAGCGAGTTTTCGATGGGAATGACCGCCAGGTGCGCCTTGTTTTTGAGAAAGTTGTCGAATACCCCTTCCAGCGAGCTGCAGGGCATGTAGATTGCGGAATGGCCGAAAAGCGACAGGGAAGCCAGGTGCGAATACGTCCACTCCGGGCCGAGGAAGGCGACCCGCAGCTTGCACTGCAGCAGCCTCGACGCGGCGAATATTTCCCGGTAAATCGACCGGATGGATTCTTCGGACAGCGGCCCTGGGTTCAACTGCGAAAGCCGCTGGAAGATGGTTTCCTCCCGCTCGGGGTGAAAGAGCGGAAGGCCCATGGACGCCTTGATGCGGCCCGCCTCCGTGGCAAGGTCCATGCGCCGGCTCAGGAGTCTCAAAATATCGGAGTCGATCCCGTCGATTTCATCCCTGATTTTTAAAAGCTCTTCTTCCACGCTGTTTTTCCGCCCGTCCTCCCCGGATTGCTCTCCCCGCGTTTCGACGCGGGAACGGACCCGCCGGCTATTCTTCCCGGATTGTTTCGTCCACCTGCATGCCGAAATGGCGGCCCCTGGACTCTGTTGCAACGAGCACCGAATCCCCCACCTCGATCCGCGCCACCGAAAGCGGTTCCCCGGAAGGCCCGGAAAGCCGGATGGTCTCCGCGTTTTGCAGGATCACGGTCCCTTTTTCCTCGCCGCAGCTCGCTTCTATGAGCACCAGCGGACGCCGTTCGACCTTGACCCGTCCCACCGTGGCCTCTTCGGCCCGGCCGTCCGGCCCGAACACCAGGACCTTCCGGCCCGCCCCCAGTTCGCTCAGGTAACACGTCCGGCCCTCGGGCACCCGGATGTAGGAATGGACCGGACCGGCGTTGACCCGAAAAGGGCGCGGCGCCACGTAAGGGTTTTGCTCGGTTTCGGCCTGGACCAGGAACAGGAATCCGCTCGAATTCCCCACCAGCATGCCTTCCCCGGACACCATGCGGGTGCAGGTGTCCACGCACACCCGATCGCCCATTCCGGCGTGGCTCACCTTCTCCACGCGGGCCACCTTGAGTTCGGCCCGCTCCGCCGCCTTTTTCACCCGTCCCACCAATATCCGGATGCGCGCCGGATCGCTTTCGCGGATCACCACCCCGGCCACACCCTTTTCCAGCACCCCCAGCGCCAGTTCGATTTCATTCTCGGAATCCGCCGGGACGAAGAGCGCACCACCGCCGACGGCGACCAGGTTTTCCAGGGGGATGACCTCCCAGGGGCGGCGGGTTTGCGGTTCCCGCGCCGCGCCGCGGCAGCCGATCACCACCGTCCCGCCGGCCAGCAGCAGCCCGCGGATCCGCACCTCGTCGGCCGCCGACTCCAGGGGCTCGAAGTGTACCTGCGAGTCGGGTACGATGTCGCCGTCTTCGCTCACCACGGCGATACGACCCAGCGCTTTGGCCTTTTCCGCATAACCGGACGGAAGCACCAGGGCGTCGGCCCCGCTTTCAACGGCGGCGACGGCCGCCTCGTCCGACCAGTTTTCCAGCAGCACCCAGGCCTGTTTCATCCGCTTTGTCCAGCCCGCCACATGGTGAATCAAAAGGTTCAACTCTTACTAAGTTTACCCGGATATTTCAAAGGAAAAAGGGTTTCAGCCCCCGATCGAAAACATCTGGCGGGAGATGCACTTGCGGAAAACGGGGTTTTCCAGGTGGTGCTTTTCGGGCTTCTCGGCGATGGCCCGGCGGATGATCCCCGCTACCTCGTCGTCGGGCAGGCCGAGTCGGAGGGCCTTGCGGACGTCGGTTTCCTCGGCCGAAAAGAGACACGTGCGCAGCTTTCCGTCGGAAGTTACCCGGAGCCGGTTGCAGGTGGGGCAGAAGTGGTTGCTGACCGGGCTGATGATGCCGACCTTGCCCGGTGCGCCCCTGAACTGGTAATGGAGGGCGGGGCCGTTGCTCTGGGAGTCGCCGCAAAGGTCCAGGGGAGCGATGCGCCTGAGCCGTTCCAGGATCTCGATGGAGGAGATAAATTTCTTGTCGTAGTCGCCGCCGGGGCCCGGGTTGAACTGCATGAATTCGATGAACCGGACGTGGTAGGGATGCCGGAAGGTGAGCCCCGCCAGCGCTTCTATTTCGTCGTCGTTGATGCCGCGCATGACCACCGCGTTGAGCTTGATGGGGGAAAAGCCCGCCTTTTCGGCGGCCGCGATTCCGGCCCAGACCCGGTCGAAAAAGTCCCGGCGGGCGATGGCGGCAAATTTTTCGGGCTGGAGGGTGTCCAGGCTGATATTAATCCGCCGGATGCCCGCCTCCCAGAGCCCTTCGGCGAACTCGGCCAGCATCACGCCGTTGGTGGTTATGCTCAGGCTTTTCAGCCCCGGGGTGCGGGAGATCCTGGCGCAAAGGTTCAAAATATCTTTTCTCACCAGGGGCTCTCCCCCGGTGACCCGGATCTTGGAGATGCCCATGCCGGTGACGATGTGCGCCAGCCGGGCGATCTCCTCGTAGCTCAGGATCTCGGAATGCTCCAGCCGCGGCACGCCCTCCGAGGGCATGCAGTAGATGCAGCGCAGGTTGCACCGATCTGTGACCGAAAGCCTTAAGTAATCGATTTTACGCTCGAACGAGTCCACAGGAGGAGCAGGCATGGAATCTCCCAATGGCGCGAAGAGCCGCCGTGTTCCGGACGGAAGCAAACCGCGATCGTTTCGTATGACATGCAGAGTTGGTATTGTACCTCATAAAGCCCGGACGGGAAAGGGCGGAAACGGGGGGCGGAGGACGGATAACGGGGGCGGGTGTCGGGGGACGGGAGGAATGCCCACCCTCCGCCCTCCGATACCCGACATCCGTTATCCGTCCTCCGCCATCCGTCTCCTGACCTCCGTTTTTATGTCCAGCAGCGGCGTATGATCGATGGCGTCCAGGCCGCGCACCTTGATGACGTTGCCGTCGATTGCCAGGATTTCCACCGTGTCGAGGGCGATGGGGTTGGGGCGGGCGGGGCTGCGGGTGGCGAAAACGCCCCGCAGGGGTTTCGAGTAATCGTGCCTGGGATGGACCTGCAAGACGTCCCGGGCAGCCTGGTGCATCCAGTAAAGGATCACGATCCGTTGCCCCGGCGACAGGCCGAGGAGCGCCTCGTGGTATGCTTCGTCGATGACCAGTTCGCCTTCCACCGTGCCCTCGCTTCCCTGGCGCGGGGCGTCGGTTCTGGCCGCGAGGGGGCTCCTGATAAAGCCGATGGGTTTTACGATAAATTCGTTGGCCTCCGGTTGATGGGGTGCATTCACCTGGTTCGCCTTTCTTATTTCCGCTCGGGGGGTTGGTTTCGCTGCAATTCTTTCTCGATCTCTTCGATCAGGACGTCCATGTCGTATTCTTCTTCGGTGATGTCTATGGCGCCTTCCAGGCCCACGTCGACCCTGGTGATCCCCGGGTGCTGGGATTCGAGGATGTCCAGCATCGCCCTCTGGCGCCTGACGGTCCCCAGCAGCCCCTGGCTTTTCCGGGACAGTTCCCGGTGCTGGACAGCCTGCTTGATCGTCAGGCACAGCTCCGCTCCGCTGCACGGCTTGATGAGAAACCGGTAGATGTGGCCCTTGTTGATCGCCCGCATGGCCGTATCCAGGCTGGGCTGCCCGGTCAGCATGATCCGTATGGTTTCCGGGTACCGCTCGCAGACGATGGCCAGGAAATCGGAGCCCAGCATGCCCGGCATCATTTCGTCGGAAACCACCACATCCATGGTTTCCTGTTCCAGGATTTCCAGCGCCTGCCTTGCGGAATCAGCACTCAGCACCAGATAGGATTCCCTGCGCAGGGCGCGCCTGAGGGCGTCCGTGACCAGGGGTTCGTCATCCACCAGAAGGACCTTGTATGGCATGGCCGTTTTTTCACTTTCCGCTGTCGTCGGGCGCGGGCTTGATGGGCACCAGCACCCGGATAGGTTCCCGTATTCCCGGTCTTACGGCAAAGTTTTTCATGCGCTCCCGAAGCGTGCGGTTGACTCGATACCCCCTGGCAACGAGAAGCCGCCCGTCCCGGATCGTGACGTCCTGGGCCAAAATCATGCCGTCGGCCAGTTGCGCCGCCCCGATCGACTTTTCTTCGAAGTCGAGCGCAATGCCCAGCGCCATCTCCAGCGCCTCCAGCACGTCGGGATCGTACAGGCCGGGTCGCGCCGCCAGTTTCTCCAGCGCTTCCCCCGCCGGCAGCCCTCCGGCCTGCAGCAGATCGAAATCGAGCACCGCCCGGAGTATCCTCGCCCCCAGGGGAACTTCCTTGCCCTTCCTGTCGTCCTGCGGCACTCCCGATCCGTCGAAATTTTTTGCCTGGTTGGCGATAATTTCGGCAATACGGTCCATCCGGGGAATGTGCGAAATAAGATCGGAGGCGATGAACGGGTGCATCGAAAAAAGCTGGGACTCTTCCGCCGTAAGTTCTTCGCCGTTGTAGAGCTTCTTGAGCGCCGCTTCGGGCAGGATCACGCACCCGATCTGGGAGAGTGCGGCCGCGGTTTCTATTTCCCAGATGTGCGGCTCCTGCATGGCCCGCGCGGTCTTTTTCGCCAGGTAGGCGATCCGGGACGCGCGGCCGAACGCTTCGGGATTTATCAACTGCAGGATTTCGGACAGGACTTTCACGCTGCTCCGAAGCGTTTTTTCCAGCAGTTCGCGCTCCGCCGTTATCAACTGGTACTGCCGCACCCCGTCGGAGAGCGCCCTCACCAGCAATTGCTGGTCGCAGGGCTTGGTGAGGAAGCGAAAGATATTGCCCTCGTTTACGGCCTTGATCGCCGTTTGCAAATCGGCGTTTCCGGTGAGCATGATCCGCACGCTGTCCGGGGCCGTATCGCGCACCGTGGCAAGAAACTGGATACCGTCCATGCCCGGCATGCGCAGGTCGGAGACGATGACCGCAAACGGCCCCTGCTCCGATACGGCCTGCAAGCCGGCCTCTCCGCCCAGCGCCGTGTGGACGGCGAAGGATCTTCTCAGCTCCCTCTGGAAGGCGGTGAGAATATTGGGGTTGTCATCCACAAACAGGATCTTGGAGTGCATCGTCTTCACCCTGGCTCGCCTGGTCGCAAACTGCCCGCCATGTTTCTATCCGGTCCGAAATTCCGAACTGTTCCAGGTATTCGCCGTTCGCCCCGGACATCGCTTTTTTGAGGTTGCTCGTAGAGGGTTCCTTGCTGAGTATGTTGGCCAGGTAAACGGTGGCGAGCGTCAAGTTCGCTTCGACGCACTCGTGGGGGCTGTGGTGGTAGGCCACGGTTTCCACTATGGACTCGGACAGTCCCCATATCCCCAGCAGGTAAGCCCCGATCCGCGCGTGCGTGGTGCCGATGAGGCGCTGTTCGGCCTCCCAGGCGTGGCACTTTTCGGAATCGGCCAGTTCGAGAATCTTCTGGCATTTTTCAGGGAACTTGTCCAGCAGGATGAGTTTTCCGACATCGTGGAGCAGGCCGGCCATGAAGGCGTCGTCGATTTTATCCTGGCTCCTTTTTTCCTCCCTGGCGATGTCCCGGGCGTACAGCGCGGTGCTGATGCTGTGTTTCCAGAGCTCGTCGATGCGGCAATAGTTGGAACCGGCCCGTGAAAATTCGGAAAATATCTTCACCGAAAGCACGAGGGCCTTTACGGTCTCCAGGCCCAGGAGGTTGACGGCCCGGACGGGGTTCGAGATCCGCGTGGGGAGACCGAAAAAGGCCGAATTGACCAGTTGCAGGATCTTGGCCGACATGCCGGTGTCCCTGGAAATTATCTCGCCCACCCGGTTGAGGGACCCTCCCGGAGAGGCCATCTCCTTCATCACTTCCGAGTACAGGGACGGGAGGCTGGGCAGGGACCGTATTTCCGATACCGCCTGGATGAGGCCCTCGTCGTCCATCAGATTGCGCAGCGAACAGGCGCGGGCGATGGTGGCCTTGAGAGAGTCCGCGTCGCAGGGTTTGGAAAGGTACTGGTGGGCCAGGCCCACGGTCTTGAGCACCATCTCCTTTTCGGAATGCCCGGAGAGCACGATCCGAACCACCTGGGGGTGCAAGTCCTTGATCTTGTTGAGCAGTTCCGTCCCGTCCATGCCGGGCATGCGCATGTCCGTAACTACCACGTTGAACGGCTTGGCGTCCAGGATGGCGAGGGCTTCCTGCCCGTCGGCGGCAAACTCCATTTCCCAGTCGTTGCGCATGACGCGCAACATCCTGCGCAGGCCATCCAGCAGCTTCGGTTCGTCGTCTACGAAGAGCACTCTTTTCATGGTTCCTCACTGACTTTGAGCGGCAGCCTGATGATAAACGTCGTGCCCCGTCCTTCTTCGGTTTCGAAGCTGATGGAGCCGCCGTGCTTATCCACGATCACCGAATGGGATATGGCCAGGCCCTGCCCGGTTCCCCTCCCCACCTCCTTGGTGGTGAAGAAGGGATCGAAAATCTTGGACCGGATGTTTTCGGGAATGCCGGTCCCGGTGTCGCCGATCCGGATCTCGGCGTAATCTTCACGGGCCAGGGTCCTGATGGTTATCGTCCCTTTTGCTTCCGATCCGTTCTGCTTGATGGCGTCGGCGACCGCGTGGCTGGCGTTGATGATCACGTTCAGAATCACCTGGTTGAGTTCTCCCGGCAAGCAGGGCACGGGCGGAAGGGCGGGATCGAGTTCCATCGCCACCTCGGCCACGTACTTCCATTCGTTTCGGGCGACCGTCACCGTGCTCTCGATCGCTCGGTTAAGATCTATTTTCTTTTTGACGTCCGTTCCCGGATGCGAAAATTCTTTCATCGCCCGCACGATGTTGCTGATGCGGCCGATCCCTTCAAGAGACTGCCGGATGGCTTTGGGGATCTCATCCCTCAGGAACCCGAGATCAATTTCCTCGGCGGTCGCTTCGATCTGGTGCGCCAGGTCGTCGGCCGGCCTTCCGGTCCCCACCTCCCGGGCCAGGCGGTCGTAGAGTTCGTTGATCCGCGCCAGGTCGCCGCAGGCGTCCTGGAGAAACCGGGCGTTGTCTCCCACGTATTGCGCAGGGGTGTTTATCTCGTGGGCGATGCCGGCGGCGAGCTGCCCGATCGATTCCAGTTTTTGGGCCTGCACGAGCTGGCTCTCCAGGATTTTGCGTTCGGTAACGTCGTATCCCAGGAGGAGTGTGCCCCGGTGGCCGTTGCCCAGGGCGTCCACGGGCGAAATCATGATGCTCAGGAACCCCTCCTTGCCTTCGGGCTTGACGAACCGGCACTCATCGAGCTTCGTCGAGACATCCCTGGTCTGGCACAGCGAGATCGCCTCGGCGATCTGGTCCCGGTTCCACTGGATTCCGCAGCGGTCGATATCTTCTCCCAAGGCGGCGACGCTGTCGATGCCGAAGGTCCTCTCCGCCGCTTTGTTCCATTGCACGATTCGGTGTTCCGGGTTCAGTCCGATCAGAAACGACGGGATGGAGGCCAGCAGGTATTCCATCTCCTTGTTGGTGCGCTGTAGCCGCTCCTCCGCGCGCCGGGCTTCGGTGATGTCCCGGGCCACGTTTATGAGCTTGATTACCTTTCCGTTCTCGTCGTGCATGGGAACGGACCGGACTTCGAGCACGGAGCCCTTTTCGGTGGTGATCACGGAGGTCGCCGGTTTCCCGGTCCCGAAGCTTTGGGGGGCGGGGCACCACACGCACGGCTCCTCCAGTCCGTGGAGTTGCTCGAAGCAGCACTGTCCCGTAGGGCAGAAATGGTCTCGGTTCTCCCCGGCGTTGATCGCGTAGGCACGGTTGGCCCACACCGGCTTGAAATCGGGCGTCAGGAGCACCAGGGTGTCGGGGATGGCGTCCAGGAGGGCGTTGAATTCTTCATAGAGGTTGCGATACTTCGCTT